>JAYVZC010000429.1:0-6711 GCA_043783695.1 Bacteroidota bacterium | reverse complement strand
AAGGATGATTGATCAATAAAAATTCAACAACACCTTTACGAGCTTCTAGCAATTCAGGAGAAGTGATATTTACTACTTCCATTCCATCCATCACATTTGTTCTGCAAGATGCAACAGGCTTCGGCATCGGGCGAGGATCTTTTTCAGAACCTTTGGTTACTTTAACAATACAAGTACGACAATATCCACCACTCGTTTTTAATTTCGAATAATAACACATTGTAGGAGGCGCAACTCTTGCATCCACCTCAGGGTTTTTATCTACAAGCATACGTGCGGCCTGCAAGATTGTTGTTCCGTCAGGCACTTCTATTGTATATCCGTCTATCGTTACTTTAGCCATTTTATTCGTGTTTCTTTATTAATTCATCAATCTCGATTTTTAACTTTGGTATGTGATTAATAACAATGGCCCAAAGTCTTTCGTAATCAACAGAATCATAAGCGTGAACTATTCTATTTCTTAATCCTATTATTTCTTTTGAGTTTGAAATTTCTATTTCTGTATTTATTGATTTAAAGTTTTTTATGGCTTCTCCAATAATTTCAAAACATCTTTCTACAGCTAACCTCATCATTCTATTTTGATTGAATTTAGCAAACATTTTTTCCTCTCCAACAATTTCTGACAAATCTTCAATTGTCATTTTTACGTCTTCCAGATATTTAAGTTCTTTTCGTGTCACGCTGCAAAAAGAATTTGTTTTGTTTCTTCTAGTTCTTGAATGAAAAATCTGTTTCTTAAATATTTTGCCGTTACCAAATCTATCTCTCTTCCTAAAAGAGTTTCCATCTTCTCGATAAAATCAAAATAGTTTACAGCATATTCTTCAATCATAATATCTCCAAACTCTACTAATAGATCCACGTCACTTTCATCATTAAATTTTTCACTAATAGCCGAACCAAACACATACAACTCTTTCACTTTATGTGCTAAACATAAAGCTTTTATTTCATTTATATTGTTTGTAATTATTGGTGCTAACATTTTTACGCTCCTGCTAATTGATGTACACTATAATAATGTTTAACGTCTTTAATTTTTTCCGGATGATTGATGTATTCTTCAAACTCAGCACGGAAGTGACGAATAGTACTTGCCACAGGCCATGCAGCTGCATCACCTAATGGACAAATTGTATTGCCTTCAATTTTTCTTTGAATATCCCAAAGCAAATCTATATCACTTGGTTTGCCGTGACCTTCAAGAATTCGGTGAAGAATTTTTTCCATCCAACCTGTTCCTTCACGACAAGGAGAACATTGTCCGCAGCTTTCGTGATGATAGAAACGGGCAAATGTGTAAAGATTTTTTACGATGCTGGTTGTTTCGTCATACACAATGAATCCACCAGAACCAAGCATTGTTCCTGTTGCAAAGCCCCCTTCACTTAATGATTCGTAAGACATTAAACGTGGTTCACCTTTATCGGTTTTTAAAATTAAGTCCGCTGGTAAAATAGGAACAGATGAACCTCCAGCAACAACTGCTTTTAATTTTCTTCCATTGATAATTCCTCCGCAATATTCTTCTGAATAAATAAATTCTTCAACTGGTAATCCCAATTCAATTTCGTAAACACCTGGTTTATTAATATGTCCAGATGCTGAAATTAGTTTTGTTCCTGTACTTCTTCCGATTCCAATTTTTGCATATTCATCTCCACCCATCATGATGATTGGACAAACAGCTGCGATTGTTTCTACGTTATTTACAACTGTTGGACAACCCCAAACACCTGAAACCGCTGGGAACGGAGGTTTGATACGAGGGTTTCCACGTTTTCCTTCTAGTGATTCTAATAATGCAGTTTCTTCTCCACAGATGTAAGCACCTCCACCAACTTGCACGTAGCAGTCGTGAGAGAAATCTGTTCCTAAAATATTTTTTCCTAATAATCCTGCTGCATATGCTTCATCAAGGGCTTTCTCTAAAATTCTTGCAACATAAAAATATTCTCCGCGGATATAGATGTAAGAAGTTTTTGCGCCTAATGCATAAGATGATGTAATCATTCCTTCAATTAATAAATGAGGAATAACTTCCATTAAGTAACGATCTTTAAATGTTCCCGGCTCCGATTCGTCAGCATTACAAACTAAGTAACGCTCAACTCCTTCTGGTCTTGCAAGAAAACTCCATTTCATTCCTGTAGGAAAACCAGCACCACCACGACCTCTTAATCCTGATTTTTTTACTTCTTCAACAACTTCAGCAGGAGTCATTGTTTTCAATGCTTTTTCTACAGAAGCATAACCGCCATTTTGACGATACACTTCAAGTGTTGCGATGCCCGGAACTTTGTCGTTATGAATTAATAATTTTTTTCCCATAGACCTCACCCCCATCCCCTCTCCGAAGGAGAGGGGGGAAGGATTTCTTTAGTTATATAATTTTAGTTCTAATCTCAATTTTGTTTTTGCGTCTCTCACCTTTTGCCCCCTCTCTTGTGGAGAGGGGATTAAGGGGTGAGGTTTTATAGTGTGTTTTTATAGTCCATGTCTGTGTAACTTCTTCTTTTTCCTGCAGCACGATAATCTTCTAATAATTTATCTACTTTTTCAAGAGTTAAATTTTCGTGATACGATGCTCCGCATTGCAACAATGGTGCTGTTCCGCAGCTTCCTAAACATTCTACTGTTTTGATTGTGAACATTCCATCCTTCGTTGTTTCGCCTTCTTTAATTCCCAATTTTTTCTCTAAATGTTTTACTACATCTTCAGCTCCACGTGCCCAACATGATGATGTGCGACATACTTCCAACAAACATTTTCCAACAGGTTTTAAATTATACATCGAATAAAAAGATGCTACTTCATAAACTTCAATTGGTTTGATATTAAGAACAGAAGCAACGTAATCCATTGTTTCTGGACTTAACCAACCACCAAATTCAGCCTGAGCAATATGCAAAATCGGAAGCAATGCCGACTTGTGTTTGCCTTCAGGATAACGCTTGATCATCTTGTGAACCAAGGCAAGCGTTTCTTCGTTAAATTTTATTTCTTGTGACATATAATTTATGCGTCTAATTCTCCAGCAATCACATTCATACTACTCATTGTTAAAATTGCATCAGAAAGCATTCCCCCTCTGATCATTTCTGCGTAAGCTTGATAATAAATAAAACATGGTCTACGCATGTGCAAACGGTATGGTGTTCTTCCACCGTCACTAATTAAGTAATAACCCAATTCTCCATTACCACCTTCTACTGCATGATATACTTCTCCTTTCGGAATTTCTGTTTCGCCCATCACAATTTTAAAGTGATAAATCAATGCTTCCATGTTGTTGTATACTTCTTCTTTCGGAGGAAGGAAAAATTCAGGAACATCTGCATGAAAAATACCGGCAGGTTCTTTTTTAATTTTAGCAATGGCTTGATGAATAATTTTTACACTCTCCCACATTTCTTGTTGACGAACCATGAAACGATCATACGTATCACCATTTGTTCCAACAGGAATAATAAAATCAAATTCTTCGTAAGAGCAATATGGATTCATTACACGAACATCGTAATCTACACCAGCCGCACGTAAATTCGGACCAGAGAAACTATAATTCAATGCACGCTCTGCAGATATTGGTCCGCAAGCAATTGTGCGATCCATAAAAATTCTATTTCTCATTAAAAGATTTTCGAATTCTTTTAATGCAGGGGGAAAATCAATTAAAAATTTATCTAATAAGTCCCATGCTTTCGGAGTAAAATCTCTTTCTAATCCTCCAATGCGACCAATGTTTGTTGTTAAACGTGCACCGCATAATTCTTCGTAGATATCATAAATACGTTCACGCATTTGAAAGATATATAAGAAGCCGGTCATTGCACCCGTATCCACACCAATAACAGAGTTACAAATAACGTGATCAGAAATACGCGCTAATTCCATGATGATGATGCGCATGTATTGCACACGTTTCGGAATTTCTATTCCGAGTAATTTTTCTACTGTCATGTGCCAACCCATATTGTTGATGGGTGACGAGCAATAGTTCAAACGATCGGTGATTGGAGTAATTTGATAGTATGGTCTGCGTTCTGCTAATTTTTCGAATGCACGGTGAATGTATCCGACTGTTGATTCGGAGTCCATAATTATTTCGCCATCCATTTTCAACACGTTCTGAAAAATACCGTGTGTCGCGGGATGCGTGGGACCAAGGTTCAGAGTCGAATATTCGGCCCCACCCTGGCCCTCCCCAAGGGGAAGGGGAATGTTACCCGATTTTAATTTTTCTATTTTATTTTTTGTATTCATTTACTATTTTATTTAGCTTCGCCTCCTCCCCTTTGGGGAGGTCGGGAGGGGCCTACCTTCCAAACATTTTATCGTCTTTATCTTCACGTGTTCCGTCTTCCAAAGCGTATTCTTTTCTCATTGGAAAATAACCCAAATCATCCATGTTGAGGATGCGTTTTAAATTCGGATGCCCTCTGAAAATGATTCCGTAGAAATCATACTCTTGACGCTCCATCCAATTAGCAGCAGAAAATACTGGTGTTATAGAGGGTACATTCACATCGCTGTTGCTAAAATATATTTTTATTCTGATTCGTAAATTTTTCTGAAGATTGTGGAGTTGATACATCACTGCAAATTCCTGTCCTGCATTTTCAGGATAATGGATGGTTGCCATCGTTGTTAAATATTGAAAAGCCAACTCTTCGTCTTTATAAAGAAAGTCAACCACATCACAAATGATATCGCGCTTTACAACAAACTCCGGATAATCCACATTCATTTTGGAAGAAATGAATCCCTCTCCGAATTGTGCTTTTAATTTATTTTCAACTGTTGTTAATAATTCCATAGACCTCACCCCCAGCCCCTCTCCTTCGGAGAGGGGGGAAGATTTCGTTTTAGTTATATGATTTTAGTTCCAATTTCAAATTTGTTTTTTACGTCTCTCACCTATTGCCCCCTCTCTTGTGGAGAGGGGATGAAGGGGAGAGGTCTCTTATTCCATTCCGTATTTATTCAACAACGCTTTGTATTCAGGAGAATCTCTTCTTCTGATAGATTCCGATTCTACTAATTTTTGAATTCCCAAAATTCCATCCAATACTTGTTCTGGTCTTGGAGGACAACCGGGAATATAAATATCTACAGGAATAATTCTATCGATTCCTTGCAAAACGCTGTAAGTATCAAAAATTCCTCCGCTAGAAGCACATGCGCCCATTGACAAAACCCATTTCGGTTCAGCCATTTGTTCGTAGACTTGTTTTAATACAGGAGCCATTTTTTTAGAGATGGTTCCCATTACCATTAGAAGATCAGCCTGACGAGGAGAGAAACTCAAACGCTCAGCTCCGAAACGACCCAAATCATAAGTAGATGCCATGGTTGCCATAAATTCAATTCCGCAACAAGATGTCGCGAAAGGCAATGGCCACAATGAATTTGCTCGTGCCATTCCAACTACTTTATCAATACGTGTTGCAAAAAATCCAGGCCCTTCAATTCCCGGAGGAGCATCTGCATCTAAAGCAACTTTTGATTTTTCTTTTGTACTCATTGTACGGATAACGAATTAAAACGAATTTACGAATCTGTGTTTTTAACTTTAATCTATTCTAATTTTCTTGCATCATATTAACAAACAATCAAACAAGGCAAAAAAATTATTTTATTGTAATAACCATTCCCGGAACTTGTTTTGCAGCTTTCCCACTCTGAACAACTTCAACTCCGTCAATTGTTATTTTATCTCCCAATTTTTTATCCTTGTGCAATTGCTCAATTGCTGTCATTGCGCCTTTTCCAAACTGATTGTTTTTTGAAGGGTATTCAACAAATACAAAATCTTTTTTTACTGCTTTTTTTACCGTAAGAATAAAAGAACTGATAGAAGTGTTTTTATCCAACGTTGTCAATTCCTTTTTACAAGCATAAAATTCATCCCAGGTCATTGTGCAATCGCCTGTTTTTCCACCAAACGAAAAAGCCGGTTTTGTATCCTGGACAAATGAAACTTGTATTCCAATTAAAACAATGAACGTGATCCTTAAAATATATTTCATTTTGTAATCCCCCTAACCCCCTTTTTAAGGGGGAATTGTTCTAACAATAATTTTATTTGAATTTACACAGATTCGTAAATTCGTTTTGATTCGTTATCCGTAACTATTCCCATTTTAAAGCACCCTTTTTAAGGATGTAATAAAAACCGACTAATAAAAATCCAACAAATGTGAGCATCTCTACAAACCCTTGTAATCCTAATTCTTTAAAATTCACAGCCCATGGATACATGAAGATCACCTCCACATCAAACAGCACAAATAAAATTGCTACAAGAAAATATTTGATGGAAAAGGGCACTCGGGCATTTCCCTGAACTTCGATGCCACACTCAAAAGTATCGGATTTAATTTTTGATTTCTTTTTTGGTCCAAGCTTGTGCGTAAGGAATAGCATAAACACAACAAAACCAAGGGCTACAACAAACATTAATGCAATAGGAACAAAATCGAGCGGAGTACTTTGAACAGCTAATAACATATTAAAAAGTTTAATTTCTTTTCGACATCAATTTTAGGTATTTCTTTTGAAATAACCCAAATTTTGCGAACAAATTTAGTGTTTTATAGACACTAGAATACACTTATTTACATATTTAGACCGAATACGATATTATGCCTTTGAATACGAACATTTAGAAAATAAAATTGTCCCGTTTCAACATGTGAAAC
>JAYVZC010000428.1:0-6748 GCA_043783695.1 Bacteroidota bacterium | reverse complement strand
TTTCTCATGCAACCAAATAATGCAACTTTGCGTCTACACAATAGAAATCAAATATGACTGATGAGCAAATAGTAAAAGGGTGCATCAACAAGAATGCAATTGCTCAAAAGAACTTATATGAAAAGTTTGCTCGCAAAATGATGGGTGTGTGCCTAAGATACTGCGACAGTTCGGAAGAAGCAGAGGATGTAGTACAAAATGGATTTATAAGCATTTTCGAAAACATTGAGTCGTTTAAAGGAACGGGTTCTTTAGAAGGTTGGGTTCGGAAAATAATGGTTAATACAGCACTAACCAATATTCGTAAAAACAAAAAATTAAAACAAAACATTGAATTGGATAGCGTAGAATTTATGATTCCATCCAATACGCATAGTGAAAGCCTTGAGGCGAAGGACTTATTAAAAATAATACAAACGTTACCTATAGGGTTTAAAACGGTTTTTAACCTTTATGCTATTGAGGGTTATTCACATAAAGAGATAGGAGACATGCTTAACATTTCGGAAGGCACCTCTAAGTCGCAGTATTCAAGAGCAAAAGCACATTTACAGAAAATTATACCCAATAGATAGGTAGAAAACATGAAGAAAAATAATTTAGAAGATTTATTCAAAGACTCCTTTGAAAATTTTGAAGCGGAAGTTAATCCTAGCGTTTGGGAAAACGTACAAACGGGATTAAAAGGTGTTGGATTGGGATTGCTGGGCAAAATGCTTATTAATAAATTGGGATCAAGTGCGGTTATTTCTATCGTGTCTTCTGCTGCTGCCGTTATTGCAACAGTGTTTGTGATGAACGGAACAAAAACAGAAACACATAAATCAAAAGCAAAACCCAAAGTAATAGCAGAGGCACCAAAAGTAAAAGTAGATGAAATTAAAAACTTCTTAACCACAGAGACCGAGAGCACAAAAAGAGAAAAACCAATTGTTAAAACTGAAATAAAATCGACACAAACAAACGGAGCGATACTAATTAAAAAAGATAAACAAACAATTGAAGCCTTAATTTCAGACAATCGTATTGCTTCTATTTCTTCCAGCTGTGTTGGTGGAACAATACCATTAATCATTAGTCTTTCAAATTTGGGAAGCGGAAAAATAAATAAATGGACATTTAATGATGGAACAAAACCGATGTTAGGTGCCGAACCGGTAAAATATTTTGATGAGCCGGGAATTTATACTATTACCCTTACATCAATAGGAGCAGATGGCAAAACAGCTATTGATAGTATTAAGGTAGAGGCATTGGCAAACTCCTCAATTTCCACCCCATCTGAATTTTCGCCCAATGGCGATGGAGTAGATGATTTATTTGTTTTTAATCGTGTAAACGTAGAAAAATATACAATTGTAATTGTAGATAAAAGTGCAAATGTTGTTTACGATTATTCTGGGACTGATGGAAGGTGGGATGGAAAAACGCCACAGGGAAAAAAAGCAAAAGATGGCATTTATTATTATTTAGTTTCTGCAATAGGGAAGGATGGAAAGACCTATGAGAAAAAAGGGAAAATTAATTTAACAAGATAAAAAAGCATAATAAAATTGGGGCATCGGGAAGAATTTAATTTAGTTTGGTCCAACGTCAAGCAAAAGTAAATTCAAAAATATTAATCCTGTTTTTAGCTCTACCACCACTACATACAAGATTTTTGTTGCCGGTGCCTCCAATTTTTTAAAATATTTTGAAACCTGTTGCTACTCCAATAGGAATTAAAACAAAAAGGTATCTCAGCCAATTCTGGTTTTGATACCGTTTTTGTTTTTATAATGCGACCTTTAAAACAAACAAAGTTTCAGAAAGTTTTGAAAGTTTAAAAAGAGTTATATATTTGTACCGTAATATTAAAGAAATGAAGTTAATAGAAAGCAAAGAAAAATTTATCAACGCTTGGGGAACATTAGGAACCAGCTGGGGAATTAATCGCACCATGGCACAGGTGCATGCTTTGTTATTGGTTTCTCCTGATGCATTAAGTGCAGAAGATATTATGGAAGAGCTGACCATTTCGAGAGGAAACACCAACATGAATGTGAGAACATTAATTGATTGGGGGTTGGTTTTTAAAGAAACAAGATCAGGCGAAAGGAAAGAGTATTTTGTTGCCGAAAAAGATATTTGGAAAGTATTCAAGCAAATTGCCAAAGAGCGCAGAAAACGCGAATTAGAGCCTATTTTTAAGGTATTGGATGAGGTGAAGCAAGTGGATGGCGACAAGCGCGACAAAAACGTAAAAGCTTTCGTGGATACCATAGAAGAAATTGAACGCTTCACTAAAAAAGCGGATAAAACCTTAGAAACAATGATTAAGGCCGATGAAAATTGGCTGATGGGCTCTTTTATGAAATTAATGAGGTAAAAAAATTTGTTATAATATTTCAATAATTATTGAAAGTTCTGAAAAAATGAATTACAATCTAATGTTATTTATTAACGCGTTGCTTTTGTTGGTTTTAAGAAATACTTCAAAACCTCACACACAAACGAATTAAGGCGTAGCAAGGGATTTGTCGATTAAACAAGTTAAAAATGTACGGAGAGAAAAGCACATTTTATAAGACAACAATCATGCTACTGTTTATTGTGATCACAGCAGCAAGCTTAAATCAATTTGCCAAGTTGATTCAACATCTAATAACTATAAAATATGATTGGAAATTTGAATTGTTCATGGTGATAGGGCAATTGGTTTTTCAATTTCCATTTATTTATAGAAAAACAAAAGAGCAAAATTTGGACTATTATTATAATATGTTAATTGTTTCAATGATGGGTTCCATTTTGCTTTTGCCTCTAATTCTTTTTAATCAATTCTATTTATTAAGCAGCACATTAAACATTCTTTATTTTTTTGCTGTTGTAGTGTTTATGTTTTTTGAACACAAAAGAAGAGTAGAACAAATGTGTATGCCACCATATGTTTCTTACACGTGGGTATTGTATCGATTTTTAATATTAATTTTCATACTTATATAAATGCAGATAAATAAACTCATTTTGGCCGGAGGAACAGGTTTCTTAGGTCAAGCAATTGTAAATAGATTTAGTAAAAAAGGAACAGAGATTATTATTTTTTCAAGAGGAGAAAAGAGAACAATAAACAATGTGAAACATGTTCATTGGGATGGGAAAACGCCAGGCGAATGGACAAAAGAATTAGAAGGCGCAGATGTGTTAATTAATCTCACAGGTAAAAGTGTGGACTGTAGATACAATGAAAAAAACAAAGCAGAAATTATTTCTTCTCGCGTTAATGCAACAAAAAATTTAGGAGAAGCCATTAATAAAACAAACAATCCTCCAAAGGTTTGGTTGAACTCCGCCTCCGCAACCATCTATAGAAATGCGGAAGACAGGCCCATGGACGAATTTACAGGAGAAATCGGAACAGGATTTTCAGTAGGAGTTTGTCAGGTCTGGGAAAAAACATTTAACGAAATCAATAATCCCAAAACTAGAAAAATTGCCATGCGTATTTCTATGGTGATGGGAAAAGGTGGCGGGGTGTTGCCTGTTATGACAAAATTAGTAAAAGCAGGGTTAGGCGGAAAAATGGGAAACGGAAAACAATTTATTAGTTGGATTCACGAAGAAGATTTTTTAAATGCCATCGAACATTTGATTAATAATGAACAAGCATCAGGCGCCTATAATTTTGCTGCTCCGCAACCAATACAAAACAAAGAGTTCATGAGCTTAATGAGAAAACAATTGAATGTAAAAATAGGCTTCCCTGCAACAAAATGGATGTTGGAAATTGGAGCCTTTTTTATCAAAACAGAAACAGAACTTATTTTAAAAAGCAGAAGAGTTGTTCCTACTAAATTAGTCAACGAAGGTTTTGTATTTAAACACCCAACTGTGGAATCCGCATTAAAAAATCTAATTAACTAAATTCGAAACATGAAAACACAAAAAATACTGACAGGGATTATTGTTGCAAATGTTTTTGCAATTACAATGATTGCGGCAACAAAATGGTTAAGTTGGCACAACAGTCTTAATGCAGTTGCTGGGGTTTTCGTTTTCTCCGACTTTATAATAGTCCCCATATTAATGGGAATTATTTCTGCGTATTTCTGGAGAGATTTAAATTTATCGGGAGGAAAATATGTGTTGCATACTGTTTATAATTCATTGGTTGCAATTGCTGGAGCCTACTTCTTTTTGAAAGAAGGCTATATCTGTTTAATCATCATTTCTCCTTTATTAATTGGGTTTGCAATAGCTGGAGTATTCATTGGAAAAGTAATGTTTAAAAGAAACAAAAACACGATGAACGTAAGTGTGCTTTCGCTTCTTCTTGTTATAACTGTTGCGGATTCACTAACTACAAAACCTTTTGAAAACATGGTTTCGGATACAATGGTAATAAGTGCTCCGCCAGAAAAAGTATGGCAATATGTTGTAGCCTATGAACCCAATAAAGAAAAAGAAAATTATTGGTTGTTTCAAATTGGAATGCCGAGTCCTGTACAAAGTACTGTTGATGGCTATTATGAAGGCGCAGGAAGAAAATGTATTTTTTCAAATGGCTATGTGTTTGATGAAAAAATGATAGTTTATAAACCAGGAAAAGATCTAACCTTTGATATCACAAATCAACCAAGAGATCCAGAGATCATGGGGCATATTGATATTTTGCGGGGACAATTTATTTTGAAGGACAATGGAGACGGAACAACAACGCTGGTTGGTAATTCGTGGTATCGATTGTATGTTTTTCCTACTTGGTATTTTAACCCTTGGGCAGCAAGTGTAACGCGTAATGTGCATTTACGAGTAATGGATCACATTAAAAAACTAAGCGAAAAAAATGCTTGAGTTCATTATAAAATATTTTAACGTTTTGAAACACGTTCCGCTATTACCACAAATTGTTGATGGTTTTGTGAAGCTAAATACTTTTTTGTTTAACAAAGAGATTTTGAAACATACCGATGAAATTGAAAAAAATGTTTTATCGTGGGAAGGAACCTCTTTAAAATTGCACAAATACGGAGGAATACAGTTTGATGTAAAGAATAAGGAAATAGGGCACATTCATAGCAATGGCTTGTTAGATATTTTGTTTAAACGAGAAATAAAAATGCAATTAATTAAAGAAGGAAAGGTGCAAGATCACCATTCGTTTTCAAAATCGGGTTGGATCAGTTTTTACATTAAGAATGAAAACGATAAAAAATACGCACTAGAATTGTTGGAGTATTCTTACATCTTAAAAAACTAAAATGCCTGAAATAATTATAACCACAATAATAAAAGCTCCCATTAAACGATGTTTTGATTTGGCAAGAAGCATTGACTTACATCAACACACATCTGCACACACTAACGAGGAGGTAATTGCAGGAGTTAGGACAGGATTAATTAACAAGGGCGAAAGGGTTACATGGAAAGCAAAACACTTTGGGATTACCCAAACACTTACATCCGAAATTTCTGAAATGAATTCGCCTTTTATGTTTGAAGATAGAATGCTAGAAGGAGCATTTAAAAAAATTCGACACCAACATTTGTTTGAAGAGGAACATGGAAAAACGATAATGAAAGATGTTTTTGTTTTTGAATCACCTTTTGGAATTTATGGAAAGCTATTTAATTTTTTAGTGCTTACCAATTACATGAAACGTTTTTTGCAAAAACGAAATCAAACGATAAAAAAGATAGCTGAATCAGAGGAGTGGAGGAGGTATCTGAGAGACTAAACCCTTTCTGCTTTTTTCTCCAAATGCTTTTCATACAATAAATGTACAATTCCATCTGAAAGCCCAATTTGTGGTACAAGTACTTTTTCGATGTCTGCTTTTTTTAATACACTCAACAATATTTTAGAAGCTGGAATAATAACATCGGCACGATCTGGATTTAATCCAAATACTTGCATGCGCTCTTCGTAAGTATAAGATTCCAGGACTTCATAAAGATTTTTAATCTTCAATGTAGAGATAGGCTTGTTTGGTTTTCTACCAATCATTTTAAAAAGTTTGTTGATGTTCCCACCAGAGCCAATGGCAATCAATGGTTTATAGCCATCGGTTTGTTCTTTCACCCAATTTTTAAAATATGTCCAATATTCTTTATTGATTTGTTCGTGCAACATTCTAATGGTTCCAATGTTGAAAGATTGAGAAACAACTACTTTGTTTTTTGAGAACAATGTAATTTCGGTGCTTCCACCGCCAATATCAATGTATAGATAATTGTTGGCTTTATCTAAATGTTCTTCAATGTGATTTGAAAAAATAATATCTGCCTCTGTTTTTCCATCAATGATTTCAATTTTTATTCCAGCCTCTTTTCTAATACGTGCAACAACATCGTATCCGTTTTCTGCATCACGCATGGCAGATGTTGCGCATGCACGATAATCAATGGCATCATAAACATCAATCAAGTGTTTAAATGCTTTCATGGCAGTTACTAATTTGTCGGCTTTTTTTGCGGAAATTTTTTTGTGGAGAAAAGAATCTTCGCCTAAGCGAATGGGCACGCGAATTAACTCTGCTTTTTTATAATACGTTTTGCCATTGTCTTCATAAACATTGCAAAACAATAAACGAACGGCATTGGAGCCTATGTCGATAGCAGCGAATTTCAAAACAAATTATCCTCTATTTGATTTTAATAAATTAAATATTTTTTCCTGAGCGCGAATTTTTATTTTGTCAGTCGTTTTGCGGTACTCATTATTTTGTTTGCTTCCCAACATACGAGCTTTCGTGTTGTCTACCCAAAG
>JAYVZC010000427.1:0-2833 GCA_043783695.1 Bacteroidota bacterium | reverse complement strand
TATTATTTTGAACCAGGTTTAATTTTATTGCGAAAAGTTTACATTCATCTGTATGCATTCCAACTTCTTCCTTTAAGTGAATTTTAGCAAGACAAATCTGAGCATCGGCATAACTGCCTTTATCAATTAAAATTCTTATTAATTTAAACAAACCGGCAAGGGTAGTATCAGTTTTAGCCAAAACTTCAATACTATCGGTATTATCAATTTTTAAATAGCCTTGTTTTAAATTTACTTCAGCCAATTGTGCCTGAAAAGCATAATAATCTACTTCCGCTTCTTTTTCAGCTCTTGCAGATATGCCTGTTTGTGAGAACATAATAGTATTTAAAATTCCGGTTGGTAGTCCGGCATTTTCAACAGCTGCCATCACAGTAGCAGTAACAGGCGAATTAGCAATTATTATTTGTTTCACATGCCCGGGAGGCAATGGATTAGTTCTGTTAAGCATAGCAATTAAAACAGAATCGCTTAGGTAAGGAGAATAACTCATCAAGAGGTTTTTTAATTGTCCCGGAGGCATTGAACTATTTATTTTTCCAATTAGAAAAGAAGTATTACCTCCATCTCGCAATTGTTTATAGCTAGCTAAAATTTGTTTAGCGGCAAATAATGCGTCCGTATATGCTGTCATTAAACAGGGCATGGTTGTGCATAAACTAAAATTGGTTGGACAAGAATTTGAAACCCCTATTGCACAATTATTTATAGAAGAAGTCAAGTTTGTACAAGAATATATTCCAGGCTGATCTCTATAAATAAAACTTCCGTTTGCCCCAATTGAATAAAATGAGCCGAATTCAAGTTGTTCGTTACTTCCAGAAGTACAAGTAGTATAATTATTACCCGCTTGTTTTTGCGGAGCAAGCGCAGCACACAATCCTTGATTCCTAATCAAACTAGTAGCAGGAAAAAAAATTGAACCATCAGGCACAGTTACATCATTATTAATGCGGGTATTAAATTCATTACACTTATATTCTAGCCCTCCGCTAACAGGCACAGTAGCTAAAGGATCAAAAGCACCTTTGTTATCTAATTCTGCTTGCAAGTTAACATTCAAATTGCTAAAAATATTTTTATAGGAATAGCCCAATCCCGTGCCAGGAGTCGAAGTGGAGTAATCAAAACCGCTACAATTATTTACCACCATTCCATAATTAAATTCAGTAGCAGGAATAGCAGAAGTAGTAATTGTTCCACAACTTGTGAATGTATTTTCCTGAGCAGTAAAATCAGTAGCTTTAATTAAATATACCCCAACAGGCTTATTATAACCCCTGCCTAGTGTTGCATCAACAATACCAGTATTATTTTCATGTGCCGGTATTTCAAATCTGTTCAAATTTATTATTGAATTTTTCGTTGCTTCCAATGTAATACTATGTATATTATTTTTGAATGTATTTCCTGAAATCCAAACCAAATCATTATCTGCAATACTTAATGCCCAAACAGCATCGCTAAGCCCCTTAAATTGATTTGGAAAAAATTCCCGCAATTGTATTCCTGCGTCCATTGCAAAAATCCCGCTACCTCTTAAATCAGTATCAAACAAAGGTGTTCCGTCTGCTTTTACAGCACTATTTTCAAACAAGCAAGATTCAATTGCTACATTTTTTACACTGAAGCGACAAGCAATGGGGCAAATGGAAAAGAAACGACCTCTATTTTATATGATAAAGAATAAGGTAATGGTTCAGAAAAATCAGCTTTTGCTATTCTATACCAATGATTAAATCCATCCATAGTTGTGCCATTTCCGGTTGAGCGAATAAATAACTGGTATTCTCCAGCAAAGCTAGAACCGCTATATATAGCGGGATAAAATTCCAAAGAAGAAGGAACGCCAAAATCAATATAAGGGTCGTATGTATTTTGACTTTTTAATTCGAAAGAGAATAACACGACAAAAATAATTGGGAGTAATTTTTTCATGAGTAGCATAAGTTTAGTGAAGTAATTAACCAAATATAATAAAAAAAGTAATCAATCACTAATATTCTGTAAAAATCATAGAAAATATAAACCTTACCTTCTCCGAAACTCCGAACAAATTATAGAAGTTGCAATTGCCGCATTAAGAGACTCCGCTTCTCCCCCACCCTGCTTGTAATGTGAGAAAGATGGAATACTAATTTTATTGGTAATTAATTTTTGAACTTCCTCTGAAATACCACGTGATTCATTTCCAATCACAATCAATCCTTCGGAGGACAATTTTTCAGAATAAATATTTTTCCCTTCTAACAGCGCCCCATACACAGGCAATTTGAAATCTGAAATCTGAAATTTGATAAACTCCGTTAAGGAAACATAATGTATCTTAATCCTAGCAATAGAGCCCATTGTAGCCTGCACAACTTTTGAATTAAACGCATCAACAGTTTCGGAGCTACAAACTATATTTTCTATTCCAAACCAATCTGCAATTCTGATGATTGTTCCTAAATTTCCGGGATCTTTTATATCGTCCAATACCAATGTTAACTTATCTTTCAAAGATTCATTCTCTAAAATATATTTTGGAGTTTCACAAACAGCCAATACTTCGTTTGCTTTTGTCAATGCCGAAATGCGTTCCAATTCATTTTCTTTGATCTCGAATCGCTCAACGGTATTTGGAATTTTGTTGTTTCTTAAAAATTCAGACGTAGCGTAAATTTGCTTCACAACAATAGAAGAATTCAATAATTCAGATACAATTTTAACTCCTTCAGCTATAAATAACTGATGTTCTTCTCTGTATTTTTTTTGTTTCAAGGAATTAATGAAACTGATTTGATTTTTTGAAAGCATACTATTTATCGTTCTAAATAAAAAATAATTAAAC
>JAYVZC010000426.1:0-6757 GCA_043783695.1 Bacteroidota bacterium | reverse complement strand
TATTTGCCGTATCAAAGTGGTGATGAGAACGTGAGCTTGGAGCGGTAGGGATAGTGTAATAAAGGAAGTTTTAGAGAAATGAATAGTTGAATTATAGCAGTTAAGTAAAGCAAAAACGTCCCGCCTGAATCACTCGTGCGGGACGTTTTTGCTTCTACCACTACTAATTATTTTCTCATCTTTCTTCTGATAATCCACAATACGATAAATCCGATAGGAACGAAAAGTGCCCACAAAGGATATGCTGTTACTGATGTATTAAAGCTAAAATCTTCGGTGAAAATAGACAATGCTCTACTTTTGTCAAACTTGTGTTTGAAACTTGCTTGTCCATTAACAAATTCTAATTCGGTGTCTTCTCCATTTATAATAAAATTGATTTTACCCTTATTTAAAAGTAATTTTGTATGACTGGGGTTAAGAAATTTTAGCTTTACATCAACTTCTTTGAATGTAAATATTAAAGATGGTAATGTTACTTCTATGTCGCTATTGCCAATGCGGTCAATTACAATAGAATTGTCGATTTCTTCCACAGGTTCATCAATACCTTCCTTAGCAAATCCCGAAAAAATAGAACAAAACAAAACAATTGTAAAAAGTACTTTTTTCATGCTTATTTTTTAATTTGAGCACAAATATAGTCCTTTCACAATATCATGTACAAATTTTTTAGATAAAAGGCATAAAATGAGGGCTCAAATTTTGAAAAAGAGAAATAAAAAAGTCCAAAGTACTAAACCTTTGGACTTTTGATTTTACGGGGATGTTGTGACTGATTTATTCAATTAGTTTTGCTTCCGGATATTTTTCCTGCCAAGCTTTTAAAGCACCCATTGAGCGAACTGTTATAGTTGTTCTGTTATCAACTTGTAATTTGAATTTCGGGCGGTTATCAATCACTTCTTTTTTAGTTTTCATGGTTTTCATAATTATTTAATTTACTTATATAACTCAATATTCCTGCCATTGTTTTAGGCTTAACATATTTTAACAAGAGGGTTGTTTGAACTAATTTATTTTAGCATTGAAATAAGTGTACACTTATTTTATCTTCTCTTTTTTAGTTTTTTTATCCGTATCAATAGGATTTCTGAACACAAACTCTTTGTTAAACACATCTAAAACGATAGTGGCATTTTTTTCTACTTTACCAGCCAAAATTTGCTTTGAAAGTTCATTTAATACCCTTTTTTGTATAACTCTTTTTACTGGTCGTGCGCCAAATTGTGGGTCAAATCCTAATTGCGCCAACCAATCAATTGCTTCTGCTGTAGCAGAGATATGAATGTCACTTTCTTGCAACATTTTAGCAATTCCATGGAATTGTAACTCAACAATTCGGTGTACATCTTCTCTGTTAAGTGGAGTAAACATAATGGTTTCATCAATACGATTCAAAAACTCGGGGCGGACAGATTTTTTTAATAATTCAAACACTTCTATTTTTGTTTTTGCCATAACTTCATCTCTGTTCTTGTCGGTCAATTTTTCAAAATTCTCTTGAATCAAATGAGAGCCTATGTTGGATGTCATTATGATGATAGTATTTTTGAAATTCACAACTCGCCCTTTGTTGTCAGTCAGTCTACCATCATCCAATACTTGCAATAAAATATTGAAAACATCGGGGTGTGCTTTTTCAATTTCATCCAACAATACAACGCTGTATGGTTTTCTACGAACAGCTTCTGTTAATTGTCCACCTTCTTCGTAACCTACATATCCCGGAGGTGCACCAACTAATCTACTAACAGAGTGACGTTCTTGGTATTCGCTCATATCAATACGTGTCATACTATTTTCATTATTGAATAAGAATTCTGCCAAAGCTTTTGCTAATTCTGTTTTACCAACACCTGTTGTTCCTAAGAAAATGAAAGAACCAATTGGGCGCTTGGTATCTTGCAAGCCGGCACGACTTCTTCTAACAGCATCGCTGATAGCTTCAATCGCTTCTTCTTGTCCAACAACACGTTTGTGCAATTCGTCTTCCAAATGCAATAATTTTTCTCTTTCACTTTGTAGCATTCGTGAAACTGGAATGCCTGTCCATACAGCAATTACTTCGGCAATATCTTCGCTTCCAACTTCTTCTTTAATCATTTGAGAGCCGTCTTGTTGCATTTCTGCAAGTTTACTTTCAAATGATTTTAATTGAATTTCGGCATCTTTGATTTTACCATAACGAATCTCAGCTACTTTCCCATAATCGCCATTGCGTTCGGCTTGATCGGCTTCAAATTTGAAATTCTCAATTTCTTCTTTTACCTTTTGAATGCCTTCAACGACTTCTTTTTCACTTTGCCATTTAGCACGTAAATCACTTCTTTTATCAGATAATTCGGCAATTTCCTTGTGAAGTAATTCTAATTTTTTCTGATCTTTTTCACGTTTGATGGCTTCACGTTCAATTTCTAATTGGCGAATTTTACGTTCAACTTCATCCAACTCAATAGGCATAGAGTTGATCTGCATCCTTAATTTTGAAGCTGCTTCATCCATTAAATCGATTGCTTTGTCCGGCAAAAAACGATCATTAATATAACGTTGTGATAATTCAACAGCAGCAATAATTGCTTCGTCTTTGATACGAACTTTGTGGTGTGTTTCGTATTTTTCTTTTATTCCTCGTAAGATGGAAATGGCATCTTCGGCACATGGTTCATCTACCATTACTTTTTGAAAACGTCTTTCAAGAGCTTTATCTTTTTCAAAATATTTTTGAAATTCACTTAAAGTAGTCGCACCAATCGCACGTAATTCGCCACGAGCTAAGGCTGGTTTTAAAATGTTGGCTGCGTCCATGGCACCTTCTCCTCCCCCAGCACCAACAAGTGTATGAATTTCATCAATAAATAAAATAATTTCTCCTTCCGCTGAAATAACTTCTTTTACAACTGATTTTAATCGTTCTTCAAATTCTCCTTTGAATTTTGCTCCTGCAATTAAAGAGCCCATATCCAAAGAAAAAATTTGTTTTGATTTTAAATTTTCAGGAACATCACCGTTAATGATACGATGTGCTAGCCCTTCAGCAATAGCGGTTTTACCAACTCCTGGCTCACCAACTAAAATTGGGTTGTTTTTGGTTCTGCGAGAAAGAATTTGTAATACTCTGCGAATCTCTTCATCGCGACCAATTACGGGATCTAGCTTTCCTTTTTTTGCTTGCTCGTTTAAATTAATCGCAAATTTATTCAATGCATTGTAAGTATCTTCGGCAGTTTGACTGGTTACTTTAGTACCTTTTCTTAATTCATTGATTGCTGCTTTCAAGTCTTTTTCGTTTACACCGTTATCTTTCAATAATTGTGAAATGGTATCTTTAGTCGAAAGTAAAGCCAACAATAAATGTTCGATAGAAACATATTCGTCACCAAACTCTTTTAAATAATTTGTTGCTTTTGAAACTACTTGATTTGCATTATTAGATAAAAATGGTTGTCCGCCCGATACTTTTGGATATCCTTCTACAATTTTATCTAAAGCCTTTGTGAACATTGTCGTATTTACATTTAGCTTCTTTAAAATAAATGGAGTTACGTTTTCGTCCACTTCTAAAACTCCTTTTAGGATATGTCCGTTTTCTATTGACTGTTGTCCGTTTGCTGTTGCAATTTGTATTGCTTGTTGAACAGCTTCTTGCGATTTGATTGTATAATTACTTAAATTCATGGGTTTGTTTTTTGTCCAAAACAAAGGTCAAACAATAGTCCATAAATTAAAATGATATGTATCAGGACGATTTGTCCGATGAGTTTGATTTTAAATGACTTAATGGCTTGTTGAGGCATTTGCATCTGCCTCTTTTACAGGACGTTTTTTTTTAATACATTGCAACATATTTAATAAGCCTTATGAAACGCTTTGATATACTTTTTTTTCTCCTATTTTCGATTTTCTCTTCTCCAAAATCTATTGCTCAGCAAGCAAAAGTAGATAGTTTGTATAAAGTATATGCTAAGGCGACTGTTGATACTATCAAAATTAATTTGCTGAACGAGATTTTTAAATCATACTCTAAATTCAATATTGCAAAAGGATTGGGTTATGCTAGAGAGGCTTTGGAATTATCCGAGCGTAGTCATTACAGTCAGGGAGTTTGCAACTCTAACACACTTATTGGAGATTATTTTTATGAGCAGTTACGTTATTCGGAGGCTTTAAAGCATTATATAAAAGCTTCCTCAGCAGGAGAAAGCAATAAAATGTATTCTCAATTATCCAATATCTATAATAAAATGGGTATCATTTATTCCAATCAAACCAAGAACGACTTGTCGCTTAAATATTTTTTGAAGGTTGCTAAGATAGCTGAGCAACAAAAAAATTTTAAACGAATGGCCATAGCTTATAATAACATTGGCATTTCGTATAAAGACTTAGGCAGATATTCTGAAGCAAGAAAGTATTATGAAAAGGCATTGTCAGAATTTGAGAAATTGGATTTTAAAGTAGGAATAGCTTCAGTAAATAATGGTTTAGGAATTATAAGTCATCTATTAAAGGATGATGAATCGGCATTGAAATGTTTCGATAAAGCCATGTTGGATTTTAGAGCAATAAAAGATACTGCAAGGGAAAGTGGTATTCTTACGAACATAGGAGAAGTTTACAATGGTAAAAAAGAATACAAAAAAGCTTTAGAATGTTATTTGAAAAGTGTAAAAGTTGCCGAACATTATAATAATAATGGTTTTAGGGCAGATGCTTATGCTGGATTGTCTGAAGTTTATGCAAATATAAAAAACTATGAGCGTGCATTTTATTTTAAGAATCGTTATTTAGCTTTAAAAGATTCAATTAAAGATGAAGATGGAATGCGTCAGGTACAAGAGATGGAAAAGCGTTTGGATAATGAAAAACAGGAGAAAGAGATAGAGATTTTAAAACAAAAACAAGAGATTCAAACTTTAAAAGTAAAATCACAATCCGAAAAATTAAAGCGAAGCAATGTGATCATTTATTCTGTAGCAGGAATATTGATTGTTGTTTTGTCAATGTCGTTTTTTATTTATAAATCGTACAAACAAATTAAAAAGACAAATATAGAATTAGCGGAAAAGAAAAAAGAAATTCAAGATAGCATAAATTATGCAAAAAAAATCCAGGAAGCAATGTTGCCCGATGTATCAATTCTTGCCAACTATTTTCCTAAAGGTGGTTTTGGTTTTTATCAACCTAAAGATGTAGTGAGTGGCGATTTTTATTGGTTTAGTGAATTAAATGGGGTGGTTTATTTTGCAGTAGCAGATTGTACAGGCCATGGTGTTCCTGGAGCATTTATGAGCATGATTGGAATTGATAAGCTAAATAGTTTTATTGATAAAAAAGTTGAATTTCTTCCTCAAATATTATCCTTATTAAATATTAGTATTAAAAAAGCATTGAAACAGAAAAAAGATTCCTATTCTTCAAAAGATGGGATGGACATAGCCATTTGTTCATTAAATTCTAAAACAAAAATATTAAATTATGCAGGAGCAAACCGACCTCTTTGGATACTAAGGAATCGAGAAATAATTGAATACAAGCCTACAAAAGCATCTATAGCAGGGCATGTTGAAGATTGTCAAGCATATGCTGGACACGCAATTCAGTTGCAAGATGATGATTTGATTTATATATTTTCTGATGGTTTTGCGGATCAGTTTGGTGGGCCGAATAAGAAAAAATACATGTCTAAATTATTAAAGCAAACACTTATAGATCTTCATCAATTATCTATGGCAGAGCAAGAACTGAAACTTCAACAAATTTTTAATGATTGGAAAGGTAACCTTGAGCAAGTAGATGATTTGCTTGTATTAGGACTTAAAGTTTAAATTATAGTTTTTTTATAATGAAACATTGCATTAGAATTTTTACAATCATTTTTCTTTTCATTGCCCCAGCAACTTATTCAAGTAATGCTAAGGATTCGTTATATTCCGTTTATAAAAATTCGCCTAATGATTCTATTCGATTTAAAGCCATTGATGATTTTGTATGGGAGTACATGTATGAAAATCCGGATACGGCATTTGTAATTGCAAATGATATTTTTAATAAAAACAGACAAACAAACTATCCAAAAGGATTAGCCCTCTTACTAAGAACAATGGGTGCCTCTTTTGTTTTAAGAGGGGATAATGACAGAGGGATTTATTACTATAATCTTTCTGCGCAAGTAACATTCATTCTAAAAGACGATGAAGGCCTTGCTTCATCTTATAATGGTTTAGGAATAGTTTATTCCAGAAATGGAAATTATTCAAAAGCCATTGAGCAATATTTGTCGTCCTTATCTTCTTATGAAAGGTTAAAGGATAAAGATGGGATGTCTGTTGCTTACAATAATATTGGCTTAAATTACGAACGTCAGGCTCAGTTGGAAAAGGCTATGAACTTCTATCAAAAATGTTTAAAAATTAAAGAGGAAATTGGCAAACCTCTTGGAATTGCTCAAGCAAAAATAAATATTGGAAATGTTTATATAAGCCAAAAAAAATATGACTTGTCTTTAAAATATTTTAATGAAGCATTAGAAATTCAAAAGGAATTAAACAACAGCACAATTGAAGCTACAATAAATAATAGCATAGGGATTATTTATCAGAATCAAAATAAATTTGATGCTGCTACCGGTTATTTCATGAAAGCGTTAGTCTTGCGTGTAAAAATGGGAGATAAATATGGCGCGAATGATATCAGAAATAATATAGCGATTATTAATAATTACCAGCATAATTTTTCGAAAGCTATTGAATATGGT
>JAYVZC010000425.1:0-15356 GCA_043783695.1 Bacteroidota bacterium | reverse complement strand
CCATTTGATTAGAGCTAATGTCGTATTTCCTGCAATGCTGAAATAGGTTGTTTTTATTGCTATTTGCTCTTTTGACACTATAAATAATATTAATTAACACATTCCACAAGTAAAGATAAGCATTGAATCCAATTTTTTAGTAGAAATTGACAATAATCATATACACATCTGACTCTACTCATTTTTTTGCCTTTACAACCCAACTATTTTTGTTTCGTAATAAACTTATTAATCACTAATAATAAATAAAATTATGGAAACAACTATTAAAAAAAACTTTGAGAGTGTAATCTCTAGCAAAGTACTTGTAAAAACAAAAGAAAATTTAATTTCTAATTTTTTTAAAGATGCAGAATCCAATCGCTTGGCTATTGCTCCTCTCCTATTATTGGTAATGTCAATTGTTGGCGGAGTAGCTGCATCTTTTGGAATTATGGATAGTTGGGTGAAATTATCAATGGTAGCTTTCCCTTCAACAATTGCACTTGCGATGATTTTATCTGTAGCGCCAATGCGTGTAATATTCATAACTGCTACTATAGCAATCATACTTGATATCTTTATCATATTTTTTTAAATCAACTTAAAAAGTTCTATCCATGAAAACAATTCTTGTTCCAACAGATTTTTCTGAAGTTGCAGAAAATGCTCTTGATTATGCAGTTGAAATTGCAAAAATTACAAAAGCAAAACTTGTTTTATTTCATGTTTTTAATGTGCCTATCATTCCTGCCGAAATACCTATTGTTATTCCAACTGATGAGATGGAAAAAGATGCGATGAATAGCTTAAAAAAAATTGAAAAAAAACTTCAGAATAAGCATGGAAGTAAATTGACTATTGAATGTAAATCGAAATGCGGTTTTCCTGTAGAAGAAATCAATCTTTTTGCTAAAGAAAATAAAGTTGATTTAATTGTAGTAGGCATGGAAGGAGAAAATTTTCTTATCGAAAAAATTATTGGAAACATCACTACATCTTTAATAAAAAAAGCAAAATGCCCTGTATTAGCTATTGATAAACATGTGAAATTCAAAAATATTAAAAAAATTGCTTTAGCGTGTGATTATAATAAAACGGACAACAATACTATTTTAGCTCCTTTAAAGGAATTTGCTCAAGTTTTCGAATCGCATATTTTTATTTTAAACGTTACGCAAGAATTAGAAACTGTAACTACTGTAAGTAAAGCTGTTGAGGGGATAAAACTTAATCATTCCTTACAAAATGTTAATCATTCTTTTCATTATGCAATGAATGAAGATATTATTGAAGGCATAAATGATTTTGTTGACAAGATGAAAATTGATATGGTTGTGATGATTCCGAGAATGCATACTGCGCTTCATAATTTATTTCACGAACCAAATAGTAAACGAATGGCATTTCATACAAAAATTCCTTTACTTGCTTTACATGAATAAATAAAAAAATCGTAAATGGATACTCAAACTATAAAGCAAAAAATTTTATCTAGCGAAATGACGGATGTGGAGCTAAAAGATTTGATTAGTAATAAAGCTAATAGTTCTCATACTCGTAAACAAAGTAGCGGATTTTTAAAAACTATCCTTAAAGGATTTATTGAAGGCTATACAGCCCCAAATATGTACCGTGCAACTTTAGAGGCTATTCTTATTCTTCTTATAATTACAGGGGTTGTGATTTTATCCTATGTAGGTCGTATTGATGCAATTGTAACTTCCGTATTGTTAGCATTTGTACTTGGATTTTTATTTGGAAAATTTAAATGATATATACCTACAAAATGAAAATAACAATTAATGATACTAGGAAAATTTTTGCAATAAAGGAAGAGTTCAATACTTTTTTTCCCTACCTAAAACTTGAATTTTTCTCTAAGCCAAATAAACGCGGGGGAATCTCTTCCATAAAGTTGGTAAAGCATAACAGCACAACATTAGGTGAATGCAGAACCATACACAATGTAGGAAAAATAACAATAACACCTAACATGACGGTTGCAGACTTGGAGCAAAGTTTTAGCGATATTTATGGGTTGGGAATACGAATCTTTAGAAAATCAGGGAAAGTTTGGTTGGAAACAACGGTTACAGATGGCTGGACATTAGAAGAACAAAATCGTCAAGGAGAAGCATTGAGTAGAATTGCTGTTTAGTGATATGTTTCTCCTTGAAGTGTTTAAACTTTTTATCTCAGCAATGTTACCGATCCTTTAAATTCCATGTATTCTCCTTTTGATGTTTTGAATCTTACCAGATAAACATAAACACCTAATTCTTGTTTTACTCCACGATTTGTGCCGTCCCATCCTTGATTTACATTGTTTGTTGTAAAAACTTGTAATCCCCAGCGATTAAAAACATCAAATTCATATTCGGTAAAATCTACAAATGTTGTAACAGGGATAAATACTCCATTGAATCCGTTTGGACGAAATGCATTTGGAATAAATACAATTGGGTCTTGGTATGCTTCTGCAATATTTGAAAAACTATTATCACTAAAACCATAAGTGTTTCCCATCCCTTCCAGTGCTTCCACATAATAATTAAAAACACCTTGACCTTGTAATATCGCAGAAACATTATCGGTATAAGTATTCACTCCGGAGCCGGAAAATGGAATTGTTGCAATAGGTGTTGGATCCATCACGCCATCAATACCTCTATAAATATTATACGACATTACATTTCCTAACCAATCTTCATAATCATTCCAAGATAAATAATTGGTCATATTTTCACTGTTGCTAATTGCATTTAATAAAATTGTTCTCCCAATATTCGTTTCCAATCCATTATAACCACAACTATCCACATTAATAATTTTATAGTAATAACTATTTTTATCATACAAAGCACTGTAATCGCTAAATACAATGGGCGACATAGTACTGGCCGGAACACTTCCTACTTGAGAAAAATTTGATGCAACAGTATCTAACGAACGCATAATTTTATATTTCAATGTTGATGCTGCAACATCTATATGACAAGTTACCTCTACTCTGCTAGGATCTATAACACTTACTTTTCGCAAGTAAGAAAATATTGGTGGAATAGGAACAGCTGAATAAAAACTTATTCGATTGGAAGAAGATGTTCGCATTCCTGAAACATCAAATGCTTCTACTTTATAATAATAAGTTGCGCTAGCAGCTAAACCAGTTGATGAATAAGTTAATATTCCCGGACTAACCGTTCCATCGAGTGTGTAAGGTCCGGCTGTTCCAACTGTTGAACGATAAATGCGATAACCCGCTAATCCTGTTCCGATAGTTGGGTAGGCGGTCCAATTCAAATCAACACTTCTATTACAAATATTAGCAACAGAAGTTAAATACATAGTGTTAAAAATAGTTCCAAGCGGACTAACATTTCCGCAAGTATCATAAGCCGCTAAACGATATTGCTCAGAACCTAAATCAGCATTCGATAACAAATAAGTGTAGTTGGTATTATTTATTCCGTAAACCGTATCAATAGGCACCCACACCAATCCATTAAATTGATAAACAATATAAGCTGCAACATCAGGTGAAGAATTTACATTCCAATTCATCAAGGCATTGTTGCTATTATCCACACTTAATGTGTCAAACACAGGAATAGTTGGAACAATAATATTTTGAAACAATCCGCCATCAACAGATGAAACAGAAATACAACCAGTAGCATCAGCAATTTCAACACGATAATTTACTGTTTGATTACAAACTAAGATTGTATCAATAAAACTTAAACCAGTTGTAGTACCAACCAATGTCCAAGTACCTGTTGGAAACTCTTGATAGATATTATAAACTCCTGTTGAAGTAGAAATGTTAGGACTAGCTATTGGATTCCAAGTTAATACAGCTGTTCCGTTGCTTGGATTAACTACATTTAATTTCATGGATGCTATTGTCTTTTTCGGTTGTGCAAAAACTTGTCCGCTACAACCTGAACGTGTTTGAATATAGTAATATACAGCTGCAACATTTGCATTTGCCCCAATATGTGTGTAAGAAGTTTGTCCATAAACAAAAATACTATCCAACAAAGTAAACGGTCCTCCGGGAGAAGCAGAAGTGTAAATAAAATAACTGTTGAATGTTCCCGCAGTATCCAATGGTGTTGCCCAAGTAAGCGTTACATCTCCATTCGGCAAAACAGCCACACAGCGAGGTTGAGGAGATTCAACAACTGATAATGCCAAAACAGTAATGGAGACAGTAGTAATTTTTTCGGCTGGAGCAGGACAAAAATTGTCGCTTGCTTTAAAAACAAAAGTGTAAGTATTTGAATTTGTATTACAAGCCGAATTATTAGAAATATGATTACAACTGGTTTGCCAATTGAAAGTAGTAGATGCATTTACGGAACCCGAGATAGGGGATGCAGGAGTTAACGTAGCACAAGGTGGATTTAAACAACCAGTTGAAGTACTTGTAAATCCAGCTCCAAATTGAGTTCCTGTTGCAGAAATAGTAACTGTTTGTGGAGTAATTCCATTTGATAATAAACCTAAATCGTTACCGGTAATGGTAAAATTAACCGCTGCCCCGGCTATAACGGTATCTTGATAAGCTGTATAAGCTACTGTTGGAGGACTATTGGAAGCACATGGCAATAATACAATTTGTATCTCACGATAAATCTCGGCTACTAATTGTCCGCATTTCCAAGCTTCTACTTTTACAACTGTCACAAAATTTCCTTGCGTAAAAGAAGTAAAAGAAATCTCTCCCGTTGCAGAATTAATAGTAGCAGGAACGTTTGCGGGATTTTGCAAAGTACCAGGCAAAGGACTGTTATAACTATAGCCGGTAACAAAAGAAATTGGGGAAGGATTAATTGGTGGGTTATAAACTCCAGATGAATAATTGTTTAACGGAGCCGCCCATGAGTAAGATAAAGAATCCAATTCAGGATCGTAAGCATTTGGATTATAGGTGTAGGGATAACCAAGACAAATAACAGTTCTTGGACTTTCAAGAAATTTAGGTGAAGAATCGAAACAAGGATTTGCATTTTGTCCATTGTAAGCATACATCACCGCGCGTAATTCAAAACCATTGGAACCAGGAACTAAATTAGTAGTTGCAGTATTTAAACAACAATCATCATAAGCGAATGTCCAGCCTATACTAGAAGGAACTCCGGGCAATGAAATCGGGCTCGACTGAAACACCGACTCTTGCACTGCTCCAAAAACAGGTGTAGTACTTCCCGGCCAACCCGTTTGTGATTCAGCAGCAGAACAGGAAATGGATGGTCCTGATGCATCACAAACCGGAGAAATATCCGTTTGAGAAATAAGACTTAATGGAATGGAAGAAACCGTTGGATGATTAAAAACGGAAAGAGAAACAGCGGAAGGAGCAACTATTCCATTACAATCGCGGTAGAGTTTCATTGTAAAAACATACTGTCCGCCTCCAATACAATCCCAAGTTATTTCTCCGCCCATTAAATGAGATGCATTTGTTTTTACTGAAAACAAAGCAATGAACCCAATCAGAAGAAATAATTTTTTAAACATTTGAAATAGGCAACAGCTACAAATTTACTCAATTACTAGTGCTTTGCCAACTATTTCTTACCTGCAACAAGTTCAATCATGCTCTCTTTATCGAAATAGGTGTTGGCTAAATCACGTAACTGAGACGCTGAAACACCCTTAATAGTTGCAATGTATTTATCAAAATAATCGTAAGAAAGGTTGTACTCTAAAATGCCTTTAAAGCGTTCTGCCATAGCAAATGGACCATCAACTGAGCGAAGGAAAGTTCCTAATAAGTAATTTTTTACCAATTGTAGTTCATCTTCGGGAATAAGCTCCTTACGGAGATTTTCCATTTCGATATAAATTTCATTAATTGCATTTTTACAAACATCCACTCCTACTTCCGTAGAAATAAAGAAATAACCAGAATGTTGCAGTGAGGCAATTCCTGAGCCAATTCCGTATGTATAGCCTTTGTCTTCACGAATATTTGACATTAATCGAGAACCAAAATAACCACCAAAAACGGTATTTAAAATTTGTAAAGCTTGGAAATCGGGATGCGTTTTATTGAACAGTACTTTTCCAATTCTGATGGCCGATTGTAAGGCATCTTCTTTGTAAATTAATTGTTCTCTGTCAGGGTTGGAAACAATTTTTATTGTGTTCGATTTTGGTACATTTTCACCAGTCCAATCTGTTCCTCCAAAATGTTCATCTAAAAGTGAAAAAACGTCCTCATCTATTTTTCCTGCTAGTATAATTTTACAATTGTTTGAACCATAAAATGACTTATAAAAATCAATTAAATGATTCTTATTAATTACCTCAAAATCAGATTCTTGAACATTTATTCCATAAGGATGTTTTGAACCAAAAATTAATTCAGTAAAACGCTTACGAGCAAGTGTTGCTACTTTCTGATTATTGACATGGAATTTCTGTTTTTTATTAATCAAATGTGTACTTAATTCATCTTCAGGAAATATGGCATTTTTGATTACATCTTCAACCACTGAAATAGTAGATTTTAAATGTTTATTTAAGGTATATAAAACAACCGAAGCATTGTCTTGCGAAACACCAACTTCTAAAAAAGCCCCATAATAATCAACAGCATCTGCAATTTGAGCAGCATTCATTTTGGACGTACCTTCCTCCAACATTGCATTTACTGTTGATCCTTGCAAAGGCATTTTTTGTTGATACATTCCTGCACCAAATAAAAATTCGACTTTTATTAATTCCTGAGTTCCTGCATTTATTGAATACACAGGAATATTGTTGCGTAACCGTTTTTCGGTTGCACGAATCATTTCTATTTTTTCAACCGTTTTAAAGGCTGGAGATATTGTTCTATCGATGGTCATAGTTTAAGTCAAAAGGGTTAAGTTAAAAGTCAAAAGAAAAAAAGTAAACAATATACAGTAGACAAAAATCAAAAAATTAGCACATACACAATCTGAAATTTTAAATCTGAGAATTCTTTATTTCTTAGCTTTATAATACAATGTTGAGCAATTTTCTTTTCTAAAAATTTGATTTGCCTGTTCTTTAATTTGTTCGGCTGTGACTGATAAATATTTTCCTACTTCATCGTTCACCATATTGGCATCTCCCAAAAGCTCTGAAACAGCTAAATTTGCTGCTTTATTCATCACCTCAATTTCACCAAACACATGTGATGCTTCCATTTTATTTTTTACTTTTTGCAATTCATCAACACTTACCAATTGTGTTTTCATTTTCTCTAACTCATCATCAATTCCTTTCTCCGCCTCTTCCATAGTAACTCCTTTTGAAAGTTTTCCGGAAACAACAAACAATCCTTTATCAAAATCACCCATAACATAAGCATGTAAATCGCTGAACATTTTTTTATCTTTTATCAATGCATTGTGTAAACGAGAAGAGTTTCCTCGGGAAAGTATATCAGAAATTAAATCGGTTGGATAATATTCCTTATCGAAGCGAGAGCACATGTGATAAGCTTTGTAAATTGCATCTGCCGGAACATCCCGTTCAACTGTTAAGCTGCGAGCTTCTGTTTGTAATGGTTCTACAGGTAAATTACGTTTATTATCAGGGCCTTTTGGAATAGGTGCAAACCATTTTTCAGAAAGTTTTTTTACTTCATCAAATTTTATATTGCCTGCTACTACCATAATGGCGTTATTCGGACAATAGAATTTAGAAAAGAAGGTTTTTACATCCTGCATTTGAGCATTTTCGATGTGAGAAATTTCTTTCCCAATAGTATCCCATTGATAAGGATGCACTTTGTAAATCATTGGTCGCATTAACAACCAAACATCGCCATAAGGTTGATTTAAGTAGCGTTGCTTAAACTCTTCGATAACAACATTTCTTTGCACTTCCAAACTTTTATCAGAAAATGCTAAGCTCAACATACGATCACTTTCTAGCCAAAAGCCTGTTTCCAGATTTTCGGATGGTAAAGTCAAATAATAGTTAGTAATATCATTTGTGGTATAAGCATTGTTTTCTCCACCTACACGTTGCAATGGCTCATCGTAGTTAGGAACATTAATAGAACCACCAAACATCAAATGTTCGAAAAGATGAGCAAATCCGGTTTGATTGGGGTTTTCGTCACGCGCTCCAACATTATACAAAATATTTATACAGGCTATGGGCGTTGATTTATCTTCGTGGTAAATGACTTTAAGACCATTTTCCAATTCAAATTTTTCGTATTTTATCATACTGTGATTTTGATTCTATTAACATTTTCACACACCCCTGCCCCTCTCAAGAGGGGAATTGATAGCACTGCGATTTGAAAATTAATTTACTATTTAATGTTTTTATATAAAACTATAATCTTAAAAATAAACAGAATCCATTCCCCTCTAGAGAGGTTAGGGCTGTGTTTTTATTTATTATCGAAACACTAAAACCCTTTTATTAATTCTGCTTTTGCCAAATTATATTCAGCAACAATTTCATCAATAATTTCTTTAGCAGATTTTATTTCTTTAACGATGGCAGCTACTTGTCCAATTTCTAATTCACCCTCTATCAAATCACCCTCAAACATACCTTTTTTAGCTCTTCCACGACCAAGTAATTGTGTTAATTCTTCAACACTTGCACATTTATTTTCGGCATTAACAATGTCTTCAAAAAATTTATTTTTCAATAAACGAACAGGAGTAAGTTGTTTGAGCATTAATTTGGTGTCGCCTTCATTGGAAGAAATTACAGCATTTTTAAAATTGATATTTGCAGAAGATTCTTCAGAAGCAACAAATCGACTACCAATTTGAACGCCATCTGCTCCCAAAGCCATTGCAGCCAACATTCCTCTACCTGTGGCAATTCCTCCGGCTGCTATAACAGGAATTTTAACTGTTTGTTTAATGAGTGGAATTAAGCACATAGTCGTTGTCTCTTCTCTTCCATTGTGTCCGCCTGCCTCAAAACCTTCCGCTACAATAGCATCCACACCTGCTGCTTCGGCCTTTTGTGCAAATTTCGCATTGGCAATTACGTGCACTACAGTTATTCCGTTCTCTTTTAATTTTTTAGTCCACGTTTTAGGATTTCCGGCCGATGTAAAAACGATTTTCACACCTTCTGAGATAATGACATCCATGTGTTTATCTATATCGGGATAAAGCATAGGAACATTTACCGCAAAAACACCATTATTGGTCGCTTTTTTACATTTTTGAATATGTTCCCTTACTATTTCCGGATACATGCTCCCGCTTCCTATAATGCCCAATCCACCAGCATTAGTAACTGCTGCTGCCAACTCCCAGCCACTACACCAAATCATTCCGGCTTGAATAATGGGGTATTTGATACTAAAAAGTTCTGTTATCCTATTGCCCATGTGAATTATGTTTTTTATTTTTGTAAGCAGGTTACGAAGGTAAAAAAATATTATTTGCTTTTTTTTTATTGATAAATTTTATATATTTGCAAGATGCGTAAATTATTAGCCCTCTTTTTATTATCAGTTGCTCCAATTTGTGGGTATAGCCAATATCTTTGGGATTTTGGTGTTCAAGCCGGAGCTTCTAACTATTTAGGAGAAATGGGCGGTAAAGCAGATACCCGAAAAGATTTTATTGCTGACATTAAACTATCCAAAACGCAATTTACAGTGGGCGGTTTTGCTCGTTATAAATTCACTCCTATTATCTCAGCTAAGCTTGGTTTAAACTGGAATCGCATTGCCGGAGCTGATTATTTATCAACTAATCCCGGAAGAGCAGGTAGAAATTTATCTTTCCGAAATGATATTATTGAACTGGAACTTACGGGACAATTCTTTTTTGTGGATGTTCCGGATTTAGGTCATACATACCGTTATAGAAACGACTTTAGAATGTATGCTTTTGTTGGTATTGCAGCATTTTATCACAACCCTAAAACATACTACGGTGGAAAATGGACGGCATTACGTCCACTTGAAACAGAAGGCGTAAAATATGCTAAAATTGGTGCTTCGGTTCCATTGGGAATTGGACTGTATTTTACGATTGACAAAAAACACCGGATAGGTTGGGAATTTGATTGGAGAACAACATTTACTGATTATTTAGATGATGTTAGTACCGTTTATGTTGATCCGGCTAGTTTAACAAGTGCTGAAGCAATTGCCTTAGCAAATCGTAGAGGTGAACTAGGAAATAATGCAGGAATCCCTAAAAGCGAAAATTACGTTACAGGCTCAAAGCGTGGCGACCCATCTCATAACGATTCATATCTCACAACTTCTATCAATTATAGTTATATTATCAGAGGAAGAAGCTCTTTCTATCGCTCAAAATATGGCAGTATTTTCAAACATAAGAAATACAAGAAACGTAAAATACGTGCTAAGTTCTAAAATAAAACCCTTCCGGTCTTCGGGAGGGTTTTTTAATACAAAAAAATTGATTATTTCAAAAACTGTCCCAGCTTCGATAAAGGTTTTCTAATAAACGTAAACAAACCAGGACATAATCCGTTTATCTCCCAAGCCTTTTTATCCTCTCTATTTGCTTTGATGCGATTCATGAAAGATACATTACTCTTACCTCCTACTCTCATCTTAACTAATACTTCAGGAATGTATTCTACCGAGCAATTATACTTATACAAAAAGCGCAACATCAATTCATAATCAGCTGCTGATTTTAATTCCGTATTAAATAAACCGAATTTGTGGTAACATTCTTTCTTAGCAAAAAATGAAGGATGTGGAGGCATCCAGCCTTTTAAAAAATTTTGTTTTTGGTAGTTGCCCGAAATCCAATTTCGTTTTATTTTATTTGTATCAAGTCTGTCTACATATTGTAAATCGCCATATACAGCATCCACCTTTTTTTGAATAAAACTATTTACTATGGATGAAATAACATTTTTATCCGCATAAAAATCATCGGCATGAAGAATGGCAATGATATCTCCTGTTGCATTGGCAATACCTTTATTGATAGCATAATAAATTCCATTATCTTTTTCTGAAATTACTTTTGCGATTTTATTTTTATAACGTTCCACAATTTTTAATGTATCGTCAGAAGACAATCCATCAACAATAATGTATTCGATATTATTGTAATTTTGAGAAACAACCGATTGAATAGTAGTTTCAATAGTTTCAGAACTATTATAACAAACGGTTATTATGGAAACTTTCATTCTGAAACTTATCTTGAAACTATGTAATTTTCAATTACAAGCATATCCATTTTTGTTCGTAAGAAACAATCCAATGCATTTGCAGGAGAATTTACAATCGGTTCATTTTCATTGAACGAAGTATTCAATAAAATTGGAACACCTGTTTTCTTATTAAAAGCAGAGATTAAAGCATGATACTTGGGTTCGTATTTTGAATTTACAGATTGCAAGCGTCCTGTACCATCAACATGCGTTACAGCCGGAATTTTACTGCGCATTTCTTCTTTTATCAAATATACTTTTTCCATAAATGGAACATCATCTGCATCTGCAAAATAATCGGAAACAAACTCTTTTAAGATGGATGGCGCAAATGGTCGAAAAGATTCTCGTCTCTTAATTTTCAAATTCAAAATTTCTTTTGCATCTGCTCTGCGCGGATCGGCAATAATAGAACGGTGTCCCAATGCCCGTGGACCAAACTCTGCTCTTCCTTGAAACCAGCCTACCACTCCGGCATCGATGATGCAATCGGTTACTTTATCATACAACTCATCATCGCTGTATTTCGAAAATTTTACTTTTTGAGAAGTTAAATATTCCTCAATTTCTTTATCCGTAAAATGACTTCCTAAAGCACCGGAATAAGTTGGTTCAACACGTTTTTGTTTTAAAATATGATTGTATAAAAACAAAGCCGAACCCATAGATGTTCCTGCATCATGCCCAGCCGGAGGAATATAAACATTTTTGAAAGGTGTATTTTTTAATACTTTTCCATTAGCTACCGAATTTTGTGCTACCCCACCAGCAATGCATAGATTATCGGTACCACAACGTTTGTGTAAATGTGTTAAAATGTGAAAAATTAATTCTTCACAGACCCTTTGAACGGATGATGCTAAATCTTTGTGATACTGTGTAAGTTCATCTTCACGCTTTCTTGCCGGTCCAAATTTTTCAACCATGTATTCACTAAAAATACTTTCGATATCCGGCTCTCCTCCTTCCCAACTCATTTTCACACCATCTTTATGATGCTTAAAATATTTTAAGTTTAGCTTAAATAAACCATCCGAAGTAAATTCAAGAACATCTTTTAACTTATCAACGTAAAGAGGTTTTCCGTAAGGGGCTAATCCCATTACCTTATATTCATCACCATATTTAGGGAAACCAAGGTATTGTGTAAATGAAGTGTAAAATATTCCGGCTGAATGAGGAAAATGAACAGCATCTAATATCTCTATTTGATTGCCATTTCCAATAGCAGTCATAGTAGAAGTAAAATCTCCAAACCCGTCAATAGAAAGCAAGGCTGATTTTTCGAAAGGCGAAGCAAAAAAAGAACTTCCCAAATGAGAACGATGGTGTTCAATGTTGTGAATCTCTGCTTTTATCTCATTTTCATTTATTCCAAATTCCTCAGCAAGCATAGCCTTAACCGATTTTACTTTTTTAGAATTTGTATAGCGATCGAGAATGGCAGAAATGGAAACTTTATTTTTGAGTGTATGTTTTATTTTTTTGATGACATTTGCTGAAGGGTCACGGGAAATAGTAATGTAATCAACATCTTTGATGGAAATACCTGCATCCTTCAAACAATATTTTATTGCTTCCGTTGGAAATCCTGCCCAATGTTTAATTCTTCTGATACGCTCTTCTTCCAACGCAACTATAACTTTTCCATCTTTCAAAACGCAAGCCGATGAGTCTCCGTGAAAAGCATTTAATCCTAATATATACATAGCTAAGTAAAAAGTTTTAAAGTCAAAAGTCAAAAATAACGATCATTCACAAAGTTAATGAAGATTGGGAAAGTAGCAAGTAGAAATGCTAGATGAAAAGGGCTCGGTTTTGCTCTTTTATTTCAGGGTTTTGTATGTATTCTTGTGCATAATCAAATGCTGCTTTTGACATACTATCATAATTCGATTGATTCATACTTGCAGTAAAATCAATTATTTCAGAAAATTTTTCTTCATTATTTAAAGAAATATCCCAGCCTATATTCTTGTCATGAAGCTGTTTCCATGGAGTTTGGTCGCTAATAATAACCGGACAGCCAACTGATAAAGATTGAAGAATAATGTGCCCAAAATTTTCACCTGTGGTTGGCATAAACATAAAATGATAGGAATTTAGCACATCCAACACTTTATTACTTTCAAGACTTCCTTTGTAATTTGCTTTTACATTTTGGGGCAATTCATCAAGCATCAATTTACATTCATTCCAATATTCCTGATTATAAATTGGTCCGTAAAAATCAAATATTACCTCTGCTTTTACATTTTTCAAAACTTTTAAAGCAAATAACAAATTTTTTTCTGGAGAAATGCGTGCAATATTAACTAAACGGGTAGCACTGGAATCTTTTTCCCGATTTTGTAAGGCTTTATGATTATCAATTTGCGGTAAATTTGCTGCGACTTTAATATTTGTTTTGTTACCAAAAACTGAAATAATTTCTTGCTTTTCTATTTCTGTTGTCGCATGAAAAGCAACATTATCAAACAATCTAAGTGTTTTAACTGCACGAATAAAAAATTGCTTTTTTGCTTTTTTAACTCCTAAAGAGCCTTTTGACAACATTCCTCTAGCAGCAATTACAATTTTTTTATCTCTTTTTTTACGAAGGAATAACAATGGAATCAATGTAAAGTACAAAGAGTACATTCCATTCAAATAAACAACGTCAAATTCTGTTAGCCGGATTAATTTACGAATGTTAGAACGAGTTAAATTCTCTTTTGAAAAATAATATACTTTTGTTCCATCCGATACAGCATTCCATTCGTTACTTTTTACATTAGGATAAGGATTTTCTTCGCAATAATCGGTATCTCTGGTGATGATTGATAACTCAAACTCATCTTTGAAATGTGCTACCAAATTGGCAACAGACTGTATTGGTCCGCCTGCTTTGTAGCCTGGCAAATACCAATCAATAAAAATAAGAATTTTGAGTCTCTCACCAGCCGTGTCTCCCGCGACAACTACTCGGGACAAATTCGAAGAGGGAGAAAAAAAATTAGCGTTATCCTTTATTTTATTTTTCATTTTATTTTTAAAATACAGCTTTCATCTCCCCTTTGGGGAGAGATAGAGTGGGGCTATTCGATATTATTTTCCTGCAACCAATTTTCAAGAACAACTAGATACCAAATTTTTGACCAGGTAAATTTTGGATTGTCATTTAAAAATTCTTTCCACAGCCTCATCACACCTTGCTCATTAAACAATTTCCTTTTTGACAAAGCAATCATTTTTTGTTCACAAAAATCTTTCAGTTCATTTTTCATCCAATTTTTCCAAGGGAAAGTAAATCCCATTTTGGGACGATTTACAATTTCGGGGGGTAATAAATCACCAAGCGAATCGATTAATAATTTTTTTGGTGAACTGGTGCTTTTATATTTATCGGGAAGCCCCAAAACATATTCAACCAAAGTATAATCAATAAAAGGAACACGAACTTCCAAAGCAACTGCCATACTCATTTGATCAGCATCTCCAAGCAAAACATTTTGCATGTATGTTGAGATCTCCGCGATTGAAGTTTTTGTTATAGTTGACTGTTGCCCTTCGTCCCTCGACTCCGCTCGGGATGACCTCCCTGTGGTCGCGCTCAGGGTGACGTTGCTTGCTGTATCATCAATAATTTCAGTTACTCTATTTCCAGCCAATTCTTTTTTGTCAAGAATAGACAGTATTTCCTTATCCATTAATACTTGTCGTGACAATGGATAAAAGGTTTTAAAACCAATAGAATCTTGTTTTAATAATTCTGAAATTTTTTCGGAAGCAATACCAGGTTTCAATTTTACTAAAACATTCCCGACCATTCCTCTGATAAATTTTGGAACAACATTTAACCATGACATTCTATTTAGTGCCAAAGCTCGTTTAAAAATATCATACCCTGCAAATAATTCATCTCCTCCTAAACCTGATAAAGCCATTGTAATTCCAACAGCCTTAGTCGCTTTAGAAACAATATATGTATTAGGTCCATCTCCACTTGGGTGGTCCATAGCTTTCAAGGCATTAGGCAATTCTTTTAAAAAATCGGATGGCGTTAATTTTATTTCGTGATGATCCGTATTAAATTTTTTAGCAATTAGCTGAGCGTACTTTGATTCTGAAAATTCGCTTTCATCAAATGTAACTGAAAATGTTTTTACTTTTTCCGTGGATACTTTACTCATTAATCCAACAATAGCGCTTGAATCAAT
>JAYVZC010000424.1:0-2841 GCA_043783695.1 Bacteroidota bacterium | reverse complement strand
AATGACCATAACTTAAAAGCATCTCTAAAAACTCCTTTTGACCCTTCTCCTTTTGGAGAAGGATTGGGGATGAGGTGGTCAAAGGCAAGGTTTTTAGAGATGCCCTTTAATGTATTCATGTTCATGTATATTAGTATTGAATAATTATAAGTCTTAAAAAAGTGAGGCAGACGCAGACAAAAGGCATGAAAAATTAAACTCTTGCATATATTTTGGAATAAATGATTTTATAAAAATGCAGGTTTTTACTATTTAGTTCTGTGACTTTGGTTACAATACCTTGAAATAGTCATTTTGTGGAGAAAATACGGATATGCCTGTGCTATTATCTCACCCTTGACTATAATATGTGATACAACGCATCCAGCCCAATGCCCGAAGTATAAGGGTAAAACAAAGTTCTTTGTGCTTCGAAAAATGCCAAACACTGTTTTAAAATGATGAACGACTTTTATTCCTTACTTTGATAACAAAATGCCACATTCCTCTAAGGATTATCCACTATCGAGACACCTTTAGCAAAAGTCCGGATGAGTATGAATTTTAGTTTAACAATCCTGCAATTCGAAACGATCAATATTTCTATAGATCAGAATTCAGCATGACATTATTTGTATTTCGCATGCATCGCTTCGTTGCATTTAAGACTGATTTATGGACTGAAAGGTTATCAGAAATAACCATATCAGAGGTTTACTTGCCTCATTTTCCGATAAGCGGGCTTGGCCTTATTCTTGTAAGGAGGGTGTTTGTTGAGCGCAATCTATAAGTGCAACAGATGAGAATTAACGGGTGCTGATCACGTTGGATAGTTGAATCACATTATTTTTTCCTGAACAAGAAATTATAAATCATAGACGGAATACAAATATCCATCGTGCTTACAAGAGTCGCCACGAATACCAGGATGCCACCAGTAATATATGCCCAAATGGTAAAGCCGGTATACAAGAGATAGATAATTCCGCCAACCCAAATTGTGGCAATACCACATGCAAATCTTCCTTGATTGGATCGATGTGGCATTTTAGGTTTGTTCATCAGGTGTCTTACTCCATAATTGTAGAGATAATCAAAAGGATGATAGGGAGGTAAGGTACCGAAGAATGCAATGATCATGGCTGCTGCCAAAATTTCAACTTTATTTATTGAATGCCAATCCAATTACCATCAGTGAGCCACACAAATAATAGGCGAACCGGATTCCGAATTTAAAATCATTTAACTCGGTATCCGTGAAGCCAAGATAACCTTGGGTTTCTAATCTTCTTCTCCTAACCGGATCAAGAATGCAATCTTGATTTTTCATAACCCTAATAATTTATTTGATTTTCAATATGACTTTTCTCTCAAAATAATTTCCAATCATTCCCTCCTGTGCTTTTCCTTTCACGCTTTCGCCTTTTGTAAGCATCACTTGTAATTGCAGTTCAACATCTTTTGCATTACTCAAGGGCTGAATGGTCATGGGCAAACTTGTTATGTCAGCATTTTCAAAACCAGGAAGTTTATCACCAACCACACGACAAGCCATTGGAAGGTTTACATCCCAATTAGGTGCAAATTTTGAAAGTGATTGTGTACCAATCGTTGTAGGATCACTGTATAGCCAGGCATTTCTATAGGATGCGGCCATTGAGTTTTCTTTCTCCTTTAACCAACCTATAACTGTGAGCACAGTTTTTTGTTCCCACCTTTTTGTTTCAATCAGAAATGAGCCATCGGGTTGTTTCAGTGATTTTTTTGTCTCAATATCCAGCACATCAATAATCAATTTATCGTTGTCCTTCCAAAGTCCATTATTGATATGGCAACTCATGCAGTTTTTTGAATTGCTTAAAATACCTACGGACGGTGGATAGGCGTATGCCGTGTTCATTTCGAATGGACTTTGCGGATTTCTGAATTCCGGATGATAAGAACTTTGTTGATTAGTTAGTGTGCTAAAAACTGCAATGCCAAAGGCGATAGCAAGTAGAATGATAGTTTTTATCTTCATAGTTTTAGAGTTTATTCATTTTCAGATCCACTATTGTTGTCATTATTATTTGGGCTTCACTTCAACAGGTACTAAGAAATCAATCACTCTTGGAAAAAGGCAACTCCTTGAGTCGCAAGCCTGGTAACGAAGCGATGCACGCAAAACATATTTTCCGGTTTTCATTTTTGTATCAGAACGTAGAGATAATTTGATTGAAAATTTTCCATCATACACATTTAGAAAAGTGTTGGTACCATCTAATTTGAATTTCTTGGCAGACGGAAATTTGTGTTTACTAATAGTGAATCCTTTTACATCTGTCACAGTAAGTGTTGTTGGGATTAGAGCTTCATCACGTACTTTGTTGGCTTGAATGTGATATCCTTCCATTACTTCAATGTTAATGGGAATGCTAGTATTCGTTCCAGTAAATACTACTGCTTCATCCACAGTTACTGTTACCAAAGCCTGGTTATGGACTGCACTTCCAACCAGTGGGAAAGTCAGCAATAGATGGAGCACCCGATTCATCATAGCGCTTACTTCTTTGTTGATGTGCTTACTAATTCATCTAGTTTTTGCTTAACCTTTGTCAGCTTCGCATCAAAATCGTTTGTATTGAGTAATGAATAAAAGCGAATCTTTCCTTCTTTGTCTATTATAAGATTAGAGGCCAATGGAACTTCATCCCTGGCGAGATCTGGCTGTACACCTTCGGGAGCATACTTGGTAGAGATAACACCATCTTCATCCAAAAGCACTGGGAATGAAAAATTAAATTTCTGGAATAATTTTGTCACAAGCTCTTTGCTTTCTTTAACATCAATAATAAATACCTGCACACCCTTTTGCTGATAGTC
>JAYVZC010000423.1:0-15437 GCA_043783695.1 Bacteroidota bacterium | reverse complement strand
CTTCCCAATTAAAACGATTTTTCCAACCTGAACACAAAAGCAAAACACTTCTATTTTGAGAAACTAAATAATCACAAAGAGCAGTAATATTTGTGAAGGCACCAATAACAATCTGGTGAGCATTTTTGGCGGCTTCAATGGCTTGAGTTCCGTTTGTTGTAGAAATGACAATCGTTTGACCTTTAATTTTTTCGGTCATGTAACTGAAAGGAGAATTTCCAAAATCAAAACCTTCTAATTGAACTCCGTTTCTTTCCGCACCAACCATAAATCCTTGCTTCTTGTATTCGGCAGCTTCTTCAACAGTAGCGACAGGAATCATTTTATCAACACCATAATGAAATGCGGCACACATAGCTGTTGTTGCACGAAGTATATCAATCACAACAACAATAGAATCATCTCTGTGATGCACAGGATAAAGATAAGGTGACAAACATACATCAACGATGAGCTTTTTTTCCATATTTTCTCCCTCTCCAGATGGAGAGGGCTGGGGTGAGGTTTTAAGCTTTATAAAAAGGAAATTTTACAACTTTAGCTTTGATTGCTTTATCGCGAATGATAATAAAAATTTCGGAATCCGCTTTTGCAAATACCGTTGGCACATAACCCATTCCAATTGCTTTATTTAAAGTTGGTGATTGTGTTCCTGAAGTTACTTTTCCAATTACAACTCCATTAGCATCAGCAATAGGATAATCGTGACGAGGAATTCCTCTGTCAATCATTTCAAAGCCAACTAATTTTTTAGAAACGCCTTTTTCTTTTTGTTCTAATAAAGCTTTGCTGTTTGTAAACTCTTTTGTGAATTTAGTAATCCAGCCTAATCCAGCTTCAATGGGAGAAGTTGTATCATCAATGTCATTACCGTATAAACAGAAGCCCATTTCCAAACGTAAAGTATCTCTTGCACCTAAGCCAATTGGCTTGATTCCAAATTCCGCTCCAGCTGCAAAAATAGCATCCCACATTTTATCAGCGACTTCATTTGCAAAATAAATTTCAAATCCACCAGCACCTGTGTAACCTGTATTAGAAATAACTACATTTTCCTCACCGTTGAATTTTCCTTTTTTGAAAGAGTAATAAGGAATATCAGAAAGATTTACATCGGTCAATTTTTGTAAAGCCAAAATTGCTTTTGGTCCTTGCACCGCCAACAAAGAAACATGGTCAGAAATGTTTTTCATCTCCACACCTTTAGTATTGAACTTACTGATCCAATTCCAATCTTTTTCGATGTTAGAAGCATTTACAACTAACATGTATTCTTTTTCATTCATGCGGTATACCAACAAATCATCTACAATTCCACCTTTATCGTTTGGCAAACAAGAATATTGAATCTTATCATCTGCAAGAACAGATGCATCGTTAGAAGTAACACGTTGAATTAAATCCAAAGCATTTTCTCCTTTTAAAATAAATTCACCCATGTGACTTACATCAAAAACGCCCATTGCATTTCTAACGGTTGCATGTTCATCATTTAATCCGCTATATGAAACCGGCATTAAATATCCTGCAAAAGGAACCATTTTTGCTCCCAATGAAATGTGTTTATTTTCTAGTGCTACTCCTTTTAATTCTGTTGATGTTGTTTCCATTATGTTGGTTCATTTGTTTATTAGTTCACTGGTTTATTGGTAATACTCGATATTTTATAATAAACATAGATTAGTATATTCGTAAAATTTCGTAATTCGCAGTATTACAAATGTATGATTTTTATTGTTTCATAAAAACATAATATTTGCATGAACTATTGAGATTTACGCAAATTAATTATAATTTGTTGCCATACTGAGCGGAGTTAAAGTGCTTTATTAGAAACCATTTTATCGTTTCAATAATTCATAAAAACATGAAATAGCAATTAGCCATCCTTTTTTATATCTTTGAAGTTCATAAATATGAAGGCAATCGACTTATTATTCCAACGCAGCATGCCCCGGTGGATTATTTTTTTCATCGATATGGGCATTTGCCTATTTTCATTGATTTTAGCTTATTTAGTTCGATTTAATTTTTCTATCCCAAAGGTAGAAATTGATGCTTTTCCTTTAGTTTTTGGAGCCATATTGTCTATCAGAGCAATTAGTTTCTTTTTCTCCAAAACCTATCAAGGCATTGTAAAATATACCAGTTCAAAAGATGCTCAACGGATTTTTATAGTTGTAAGCATTGGTACGTTTTTATATATTTTCATCAATTGTATTTTTTATTATTTTATCGATGGTACGTTTCCTATTCCTTTTTCGATTATCATCATTGACTATATGGCAACTGCCTTTTTAATGATAAGCTTAAGGGTAATGTTCAAAGCATTATACTTAGAACTTACCAATCCGAATAAAGAAAAGCGCAGTGTAATTATTTTTGGAGCAGGAGAATCCGGCATCATTACAAAACGCACGTTGGATAGAGATGCGGGGACAAAATACAAAGTACTTGGATTTATTGATGATGATACAAAAAAACAAGGTAAAAAATTAGAAGGCATATCGATATACAATATTAATCGACTGAATAATTTGCTGGAAGAAAACGATGTTTCTAATTTAATTATTTCCGTTCAAAATTTATTGCCTGCAAAAAAACAGCAAATCGTAGACATTTGTTTGAATCACAATACCAAAGTTTTGAATGTGCCACCAGTTAGTAATTGGATAAATGGCGAATTGAGTTTCCGGCAGATCAAAAAAGTGCAGATTGAAGAATTATTAGAAAGAGAACCAATTCAACTCGACAAAGAAAATATTCAAAAACAAGTATCCGGCAAGACAATATTGGTAACAGGTGCAGCGGGAAGTATAGGAAGTGAAATTGTAAGACAGATAATTCGATTTAATCCTAAAAAAATTATTTTAGTGGATCAAGCTGAATCTCCATTGTATGATATGGAGATGGAATTGTTTGATAAATACAAACAACAATCCTACGAAATTGTGATGGGCGATATTCGGAATAAGGAAAGAATGGAAAATGTATTTAAAACATTTCAGCCACAAATTGTTTTTCATGCAGCAGCTTACAAACATGTGCCGATGATGGAGAATAATCCATCAGAATCTATTTTCACAAATGTATCGGGAACAAAAAATTTAGCAGATTTATCCGTTCAATACAAAGCAGAAAAATTTGTAATGATTTCTACTGACAAAGCTGTAAACCCTACCAATGTTATGGGTGCAAGTAAACGCATTGCTGAAATCTACGCACAGTCTTTAGGCAAAAATTCAAGTACAAAATTTATTACTACTCGCTTTGGAAATGTTTTAGGCTCTAATGGCTCGGTCATTCCACGCTTTCGTCAGCAGATTGAAGATGGCGGACCGGTAACTATTACTGACCCAAACATAACACGTTTTTTCATGACCATTCCGGAAGCTTGCCAATTAGTTTTGGAAGCAGGTGCGATGGGAAAAGGTGGTGAAATTTTTATTTTCGATATGGGTGAATCGGTGAAGATCGTTGACTTGGCAAAAAAGATGATCAAGCTTTCGGGATTGACATTAGACAAGGACATTAGTATAGTCTACACCGGATTACGCCCCGGAGAAAAATTATACGAAGAACTATTAGCCGATCATGAAAATACAATTCCAACGCATCATAAACAAATTATGATCGCGAAAGTAAAGGAGTATGACTTTGCGAATGTATCTACTTCTATTAACGAATTAATTAATTTATTTAGCAAACAAAACAATCAATCTATTGTTAAAAAGATGAAAGAAATGGTGCCGGAATATAAAAGCAACAATTCTGTTTACGAAAAATTAGATTGATATGAATAACGCACTTCGACTACGCTCAGTGTGACGGCAAATTTTACGAATCCTCATATAAGAATTAGTATTATACCACAAATGAGACTATTGAAAAAATGAATCCCTTCAAACAAAAAACACCCATACAAATTCGTTTTAAAGACATCGACAAACTGGGCCATGTGAACAACGCCAATCATGTTACCTATTTTGAATTAGCACGTGTCGATTATTTTAATGCACTTAATACAGTTGGCATAAAGATCGATTGGATAAATGAAGGAGTGATCCTTGCCAAAATTGAAATGGAATACAAGCAACCTATTTTGTTGGAGGATAAAGTTTTTGTTTATACATGGGTTTCAAAAATGGGGACAAAAAGTTTTGACATGAGTTGCTCCATTGTAAAAATAGAAAACGGAATTGAAGTAGAATTAGCAAAAGGATTAGCAATTATAGTTTGCTTCAATTATAAAACCAATCAAACTATTTTGGTTCCTGAAAAGTGGAAGGCTAAGATGGTATAATCCTACCACTAAGGCACAAAGAACACAAAGAAAAAGGAATCACAAGGATTCCTTTTTTTGTTTTACAAACATACCATTTTTACTTTTTTTAAAAAACCCTTAGTGACCTTAGTGTCTTAGTGGTAATTCTACCCGTGAACCGTTGATTCTTTGCCATAACTATTTATAATAGATGCCTCATAATCCAGCCAATCTTTCCAACGCTTATCTACATCAATATCATCTCCATATTTACGAGCAAAGCCAAGAAAAGTAGTATAATGCCCAGCTTCAGAAATCATCAAATCTCTGTAAAATTTTGCAAGCTCAACGTCTTTAATATTTTCTGAAAGAACTCTAAAACGTTCACAACTTCTTGCTTCTATCATGGCAGAAAAAAGCAATCTGTCAATCAAGGAAGATTTTCTGCTACCACCTTTTTGCATGAATTTATGCAATTCATTTACATAACTATCTCTGCGTTCGATTCCCAAAACTTTTCCGCGTGCAAGAATTAAATTGTGCACCATTTCAAAATGAGCCACTTCCTCTTTTACAATAATTAAAAGAGCAGAAACTAATTCGGGATAATTGGGATTATTGATGATTAACGATAAAGCATTGGTAGCAGCCTTTTGCTCGCACCAAGCATGATCAGTAAGAATTTCATCAATATTGCTTTCAACAATATTTACCCAACGAGGGTCGGTCGGTAGTTTTAGTCCTAACATTTTTAATCAAGAAATTTTTTCATTAACGGACCACTGATCATACTCGTTAACAATGCCATTACGACTAAAGCGACAAACATTTTTTCATCAATCAATCCTGCATTCAATGCAAGTGTACCAAGAATAATTTCCATCGCACCACGAGCATTCAATCCGAATCCTACAGCCAATGATTCTCGTTTTGTTAATCCTCCCATATATGCTCCCAAAGAAGCTCCAAATACTTTACATACACAAGCCAAGAACAATACCAGCGTTACTAATTGCCAATCGAAATTAGCAATGAAGTTTACTTTTAATCCAATGGAAACAAAAAATAATGGAGCAAAAACATTCGTCACAAACTGATGAATAATTTCTCGTTCACGCTCTTGAAGATGCACACTATCACCCAAAGCAATCCCTACAATGAATGCACCTAAAATGGCATGCAAGCCAATATATTCGGTAAACGCTGCTCCTAGAAAACAAAAGCCTAAAGAGATTGACAATACTCCGCCTGGCCATGAAAGATTTTTTTGAATCCATGGTAAAACATGATTGATAGTCCATCTTCCAACAATCAACATAAACAATCCGAAACTAATAATCATTCCAATAGTAAACCAAATGTTTGTGATGTCTCCTTCTTGTCCCATTAAACTCAATACAAAAGAAAAAATCAACCAACCGGTTAAGTCATCAAAAATAGCAGCAGCAATAATGACCATTCCAATTTTTGTTTTAAAAATATTCATGTCCATCAAAATACGCGTAATCACAGGCAGTGCAGAAACAGCCATAGCAATACCAAAAAATAATGCGTAGACTAATTTTCTATCCGGAGTGTAATGAAAGAAATTAGGGAAAAACCATACAGCGCCAAATCCAAGCATGAATGGAATAATCATACTTGTAAAACTTGTATAGATAGCCGTTTTGCCTTGCTTTAAAATAATTTGCAATTGCACTTCCATTCCCGCAACAAACAAAAGCATGATTACTGCTAAGTTTGTAATTCCGTCCATTGCAATTTTTGCAGCACCAACTTTCGGGAAAATATAATTGAAAAAATCGGGAGAAACAGTTCCCATTATTGTTGGACCAATAATAATACCGAGCATAATTTCGCCCATTACTATTGGCATTTTTATTTTTTTACCTAACTCGGCAAAAATGCGGGCAAGAATAAGCACTCCTCCAATACTTGAAAGCAAAATAATCAGCTCGTTGTGTCCCAGTTTCATAATATAACTATACTCTTGAGTGAACTATTAAAAGATTGCATGGTAAATCTGCCAGAATGTATTCAATATCGTGGGCAAAAATTCTATCCAATAAATTTAGGTGGGTGTCAGGAGAATTTATAACCAACAAATCTGCTTTTTTATCTCTTGCGAATTTACTTATAGCATATCCAGGTTTTCCTTTGATAATTTTATCTGTCACTTTTACATCGCCCACATCACATTTATCAATCACAGATTGTAACGTTTCTTCTACTTCTTCTGCAAGATTTTTCTTTATGACTCTTGCTTCTGGAGCTGTGCTATCCATTGCAACACCAAGAACATCCATTTCATTCACAACAACAACTTCTTTGATTTTTAAATTTTTGGCTATGTATAGAGAAGTATTGATGGTGTGAATTGTTTTAGGATTTTCCACTCCATTCACAACAATTTTTTTAAGTTTCATTGGCTCATCCGTTGGATTAGTAAGCAACAAGACAGAACATTTTGCTTTTCTGCTGATATTTCTTGCAATAGAACCTAGGTAAAATTTCAAAAGATTTTCTTTTTCCAAAGCTCCTAACACCAGTAAATCAACAATATTCAGCTTACATAATTTTAAAATTGTATCAACCGGGTCGCCTTCCATCCATATAACACGAGAATGATTTGGGTTTACTCCAACTTTTGACATCATTTCATCTAGCTCCTGCTCCTTATCCGTTGTTTTATCACCAATGTGTAAAAGCAATAGAGCCGAACCTAATACATCTGACAAACGCTTAGCTTCTGCTAAAACAGGCTGACAGCGGGGAGAAAATGAAACAGCAACAGCTATCGTTTCAAAAGGATGGGAAGGTCGTTTTTTTAATTTACTTAAATCCATTTTTAATATCATTAATTATTTGCAAAGATAGTAATATTACCGAAGCACATTCAATAGGAATCTGGCCGTTTGAATGTAGCATCAGCATTATACTAATAACAATTAATTTATAATAAATATAAATACATTTGGCATAACCGTCATTCCCAAACATTTTCAAATTAAATTTGTTATACATCCAATTTGAATACTTTTGCGTACATTCATTAACTAATAAAGCTAAATACATACATGTATATATTAATATTTTTTCTCGCACACTGGTTTCTTTCATTGTTTTGTCAAACATTTTTTTTGCACAGATATTCTTCTCATAAAATGTTTTCAATGAATCCATTTTGGGAAAAATTCTTTTACCTTTTCACTTTTATCACGCAAGGGTCTTCTTTTTTAAACCCAAGAGCATACGCTATTTTACACCGAATGCACCATGCTTTTAGCGATACAGAAAAAGATCCTCATTCTCCACATTTTTTTAAAGATGTTTTTGGAATGATGGTTCACACAAAAAATATATATTTCGATTTTGTTTCCAAAAGCACAGAACCTGAAAAAGCATTTAAAGGAAACTATCCCGTTTGGCCATTAATGGACAAAATAAGTGATATGTGGCTGGTTAGAATTGGCTTTGGAGTGGTGTATTTTTTGTTCTATTTTTATTTCGCAACAGCTTGGTGGCAGTTTTTATTGTTACCAATTCATTTTTTAATGGGCCCTATTCATGGCGCTATAGTTAACTGGTGCGGACATAAATATGGTTATTCAAATTTCGATAACAAAGATCACAGTAAAAATTCATTGCCTTGGGATTTTTTAATGATGGGAGAATTGTTTCAAAACAATCATCATAAGAGTCCGAACAATATTAAATTTTCCAAAAAGTGGTTTGAATTTGATCCCACTTACCCCGTAATTTTCGTAATGAATTTAGTTGGTATAATTAAAATCAGAAAACTATGAACCCATTTATTCAAATTCCACTCATCTCTTTTGCAGCTGTATCCATTTTAATGATGTTAATTTGGGTTTGGGCTTATCGTATTAAAAATGCCGGTATTGTAGATATTTTTTGGGCATTTAACTTTTTAATTATTGCTATTGTCATCTGGTTACTTTCAGATGGATTTGAAATGCGTAAAAATATTTTGTGTGCTTTAGCAGGATTGTGGAGTTTACGCTTGGGAATTTATTTATTGATACGTGTGGGTTCACATTTGGATGAAGAAGAAGGTCGGTACAAGCAGTTGCGTGCTGAATGGGCTCCAAATGCTAATTTCAAATTCTTCGTGTTTTTTCAAATGCAAGCTTTATCAAATGTATTTTTAGCCATTCCATTTTTCATCATTGCCTTAAATCCCGCTCCGCAAGTTTCATTAATCGAATACATTGGGGCTGGAATGTGCCTATTATCTATCATCGGAGAAGGCTTATCGGATTTTCAATTGAAACAATTCAAGAAAAATCCTGCTAACAAAGGAAAAGTTTGTGAAGCAGGATTCTGGAATTATTCTCGTCATCCCAATTATTTTTTCCAATTAATGATTTGGATTTCTGTTCTCATTTTTGCTTTGCCTAGTCCTTATGGATGGATTTCAGTAGTTTGTCCATTAGTGATCGGATTATTAATTTTCAAAGTGACTGGAATTCCAATGACGGAGGAACAATCGCTTCGTTCGAAAGGTAATCTGTATAAAGAATATCAAAGAACGACAAGCGTATTTATCCCATTACCAAAAAGAAAATAATATTAAAATTACAATTCACCCATTCTCTATTTCTCTAATTCTCTATTTCGTTTATGTGGTACGATTCTTTGCTAGAAAAAAATAAAGTTCCCGACTTTCTAATCCTTATTGGAATTCGAAAATTATTAAAGCAACGCTTGCTTCAGGAAAAAAAGCCCACAGTTGAATTGCAACAAGCTCACTTAATGAAATTAATAGAAGAATTAAAAAGTTCTCCAATTGCTATTAATACTCTAGAAGCAAACGAACAACATTATGAAGTGCCAACAAAATTTTATCAATATTGTCTAGGAAAAAATTTAAAATACAGCAGCGGTTATTGGAAAGATGGAGTTACCGATATTAATACTTCTGAGGACGACATGCTTGAGATCACCTGCAATCGTGCTGAGTTGAAAGATGGACAAGATATTTTAGAATTGGGATGCGGTTGGGGATCACTTTCGCTCTACATGGCGAAAAAATATCCTAAGAGCAATATCACAGTTGTATCAAATTCACGCACTCAAAAAGTGCACATTGACGAACAAGCAAAGCAACGCGGAATTACAAATCTCAAGGTCATTACTGTAAACATAAATGATTTTACAATTGATAAAACATTCGACAGAGTTGTATCCGTTGAAATGTTCGAACACATGCGCAACTACCAAAAATTGATGCATAAAGTTTCGACTTGTTTAAAAGCAGATGGAAAATTATTTGTTCATATTTTTACACACAAAGAGTTTGCCTACAAGTTTGAAGTAATTGACGAAACAGATTGGATGAGCAAATATTTTTTCACGGGAGGAATTATGCCTAGCGATGACCTGCTTTTATATTTTAACGAATACTTGAGTATTGAACAACATTGGCATGTAAGTGGAATGCATTACAGCAAAACATCAGAAGCTTGGTTGCAAAACATGGATAAACACAAAGCTGAAATAATGCCCTTGTTTGAAGAAACATATGGAAAGGATCAAGCTTTAAAATGGTGGGTATACTGGAGAATATTCTATTTGGCTTGTGCCGAATTATGGGGATATAATAAAGGAGAAGAATGGATAGTGAGTCATTATTTATTTACTAAAAAACAATAACATGATACGATTGATTCTTGCTGTCTTATTTTTTTTATTTTCATTATTGGTTCTTTTTAAAGCACCTACGAACTTGCTATGGAGAGCAACCGTAGCATTAACTGAGTTTCCTCATTTGTTCATCATCGCGTCCTTAATTCTTTTTATCTCCTGCTTTTGGGCCGACTCCTATAAATTGTATTCGTTATCATTATCAGCACTTTCATTTTTAATTTTTTCTGCAACTATCGTAAGAACATATAACCGAGTGTCAGATATCGACAGCGAATTGGCAAAATCCTTCAGCGACAAAAATTACAGTACTTTAAAAAACCCGCTGCCATCAGCCTTTTCTTTTTTTACTCTTTTTTCGGGAATCGGAAATAAATCTGTCGATTACAAAAACATTGAATATAAATCAGAAGGTAAAATAAAATTGTCATTAGATTTTTATCCTTCTACCACAAATGAAACGGCACCATGTGTAATAGTTATTCATGGTGGTTCTTGGAGCGAAGGAGACAGCCAGCAATTACCTCAATTAAATAGTTATCTCGCCAACAGAGGTTACAATGTTGCTTCCATCAATTATAGAATGTCGCCCGAATATAAAAATCCCGCTCCGATTGAAGATACAAGAGATGCAATTGATTATATCGTTAAAAATTGTCAGACACTTAAAGTAGATACCAGCAATTTTGTTTTGTTAGGCCGTTCGGCAGGTGGACAAATAGCTTTGTTGGCTGCATATACTTGGCACGATGCAAATATAAAAGGTGTAGTATCTATTTATGCTCCTGCAGATATGATTTGGGGTGCCAGACATAAAGGAAATAAATGGGTAATAGATATCGATAAAGTTCTCGGAGATTATATTGGTGGAAGCATTGATTCTGTTCCTGAAAAATACAAATTAAGTTCACCCTTTGAGTTTGTTGACAGCACTTCCACTCCAACGTTAATAGTTCATGGGGAACATGATTGCATGGTTAGTTTTGAGCACGGTATTCATCTTCAAAAAAAGTTGAATGATTATAAAGTAAAAAACTATTTTTTGGATCTGCCTTGTGGAACTCATGGCTGTGATTATAATATTAGTGGTCCAAGCGGGCAAGTATGCACATACACCATCGAACGATTTATAAACTCTGTCGTTACAAAATAAATGGAAAAACTGGCAATTATAGGAAGCGGAATTGCGGGAATGGGTTGCGGACATTTACTTCACAAAAAGTATGACTTAACAATTTTTGAGCAAGACAATTACATCGGTGGCCACACAAATACCATTACTGTATATGAAGAGGCCTGCCTTCCCGACAAGCAGGGCACTCCTGTTTTTATGGATACAGGGTTTATGGTTTTCAACTTTGAAACCTATCCAAATCTTTGCAATCTCTTTAAAGAAATAAATGCTCCCATCAAAAAAACGAAAATGTCGTTCAGCGTTCAGCACACTCAAACAGGTTTAGAATATTGTGGTTCGGGATTAAATGGTTTATTTGCTCAACGAAAAAACATTGTTAATATCCGTTATATTAAAATGCTCACGCAAATCACTCGATTTAATAAAGAGAGTATAAAAGTGTTGGATAATCCTCAATTTGAAAATTATTCTTTAGGAGAATACATCAAAGCAAATAAGTATGGTGATGACATGCTTTGGAAATATTTTATTCCTATGAGTTCAGCTGTATGGTCCACTCCTATGGACGAAATGCTGGATTTCCCAATTGTAACATTGGTTCGATTTTTTAAAAATCATGGCTTTTTGGTGGAAATAATGATCGCAATTGCATTGAATATTCCGAATATTGCGACTTGTGTGATCAAATTAGGTAAGCCCTTTCCAACTGGAGGCAAATAAAAATAGATGAGAATAACACTGATGAGATTAACCATTACGCTCCAGCCCATCATTCGAAAGGAATAGGCCAATTGTTTGCCAAATGGAAGTGATTTGTGCTGCATTTTAGTGCAATATCGGAAAATTAAAAATGACTCTAAATAATTGCTTGGAAACTTTGAAATCAAAAAATGTTTCCATAGTTTTACACCTGAAAAATTAACATTCCTAGAACATCAAGTGGAATAATTGTTTAATTTTAGACTAGCTTTTTGACGTTTCAATCGTCATCGACCAATTTAACCTTTTAAATTTTTTATGAGAAATTTTTTATCATTCAAACCCTTCTTCTTTCTTCTATTTTTTACAGCATTTGCTTTTAAATCCAATGCACAAAAATATACGATCAGCGGTTATGTAAAAGATGCTTCCAATGGAGAATACAGCATTGGAGCAAATGTCTATATCAAAGAACTTTTAAAAGGTGGTAACACCAATCAATATGGATTCTTTTCAATCACAGTTGAAAAGGGAACCTATACACTTATCAGCTCATACGTAGGTTACGGAGACTTTGTAAAAGAGATAGTACTCGATAAAGACATTCGTTTGAACATCGAATTACAACCTACCGCTATCAATGTAAAAGAAGTTGAAATAAGCTCTGAAAAAATAGATAAAAATGTTTCAAGTACGACAGTTGGTTCAATAAAACTCGACATGGAAGAAATTAAAAAACTTCCTTCATTTTTAGGTGAAGTAGATATTTTGAAAACAATTCAATTATTACCAGGGGTGAAATCCAGTGGCGATGGGAATGCAGGATTTTATGTCCGTGGTGGTGGTCCTGATCAAAATTTAATTTTATTGGATGAAGCGGTTGTGTATAATGCTTCTCACTTATTAGGATTTTTCTCTGTATTTAATGGAGATGCAGTAAAAAGTATCAACTTGGTAAAAGGAGGTATGCCTGCACAATATGGAGGACGATTGGCTTCTGTGCTGGACATTTCCATGAAAGAAGGAAATAACAAAGCCTATCATGCTTCCGGGGGCATAGGATTAATTTCATCCCGATTAACGATTGAAGGCCCAATAAAAAAAGATACAGGTTCATTCATTGTTTCTGCACGCAGAACATATATTGATGTCCTTGCCCGACCTTTTGCGAAACCAGGTTCTACTTTAAAAAATTCCGGAGTTTATTTTTATGACTTCAATGCAAAAGTAAATTATCGTTTATCGGATAAAGATAGAGTCTTTGCGAGTGGCTATTTTGGTAGAGACATCATGACCTTTCAGGATAAAGATGCAGGTTTTAAATTAAATGTTGCCTGGGGAAACTCAACCGGTGTTGTTCGCTGGAACCATTTATTCAGCAATAAATTGTTCATGAACGTTTCTGCAATTTACAGCGATTATAAATTTTCGTTTACTGCGGAGCAAAGTGGCTTCGAATTAAAATTATTTTCCGGAATAAGTGATTGGAATGGCAAAGTAGATTTTGGATATTTTCCAACCATTCGACATGAAGTAAAATTCGGAGCAAACTATATCTTCCACACTTTCACTCCCATAAGTGCGTCTGCAAAACAAGGCGAAACGGTATTTGATCTTGGTGGAGTAAAAAAAATGCGTGCACATGATATGGCCGTTTATCTTTCTGACGATTTTGACGTAACCGATAAATTCAAAATACATGTTGGATTACGCTACTCTTATTTTATGCAAATTGGTCCGTTCGACAGATACGTAAAAGATCCGATCACAGGACAAAATTCATCAACTGTACATACAAATGCAAATAAAAAAGTTGCCAGCTATGGCGGACCGGAACCCCGCTTCAATGCGCGTTATTCACTCAATACCAGATCATCTATTAAAGCATCTTACACCTATAATTTACAATACATTCACCTAGCATCTTTATCTGCAGTGACTTTGCCAATTGACACTTGGGTGCCTTCATCCGAACTAGTAAAACCTCAAAAAGGTTCTCAATATTCGTTAGGATATTTTAGAAACTTTAAAGACAATACATATGAAACTTCTGTTGAAGTGTATTATAAAAAAATGCAAAATCAAATTGAATATTCCGATGGTTCTTTACCGGGTGGTGCTGTAGGCGACAATGCCGATAATCAATTTGTATTTGGTTCAGGAGAAGCATACGGAGTTGAATTGTTTGTTAAAAAAAGAGTTGGGAAATTTAATGGATGGATTGGCTACACACTTTCCTATACCAAACGTAAATTCCCAGATTTAAATCGTGGAAAAGAATTTTATGCAAAGTATGATAGACGACATGATGCCTCTGTGGTGCTGAGTTACGACCTAAATAAAAAATGGACATTTGCTGCCATCTTTGTTTATGGAACAGGAAATGCAATTACCATTCCTACTTCTTATTATGTAATTGATGGAAATGTTACTTACGATTATAGTGATAGAAATGCCTATCGTATGCCAGCTTATCATCGCTTGGATTTTTCAGCAACATTTACTCCTGACAGAACTAAACACATCGAACGTAGAAAAAAACGCATCATTAAAAAATTCGGATTAGGAGCAAATGTAAAACCGGAAGACGTAAAAATCCCGACCAAACTTTTCAGAAATTATGAGTCAAGCTGGAACTTTAGTATTTTCAATGTATACAACAGACATAATCCATACATTATTTATTTTGCCAACGAAGGAAGTGCAACACAAGGCAATTTAACCATCAAAGCAAAACAAGTATACCTTTTCCCAATCTTACCTTCGGTGACCTGGAATTTTAAATTTTAATTTTATTCAATCAATATAAAATGAAAAAATATCTTTTAATAGTAGTAGTTATTATTATTACTGTAATATCTGCGTGTACAGAGCCTATTAACGTAAAACTTCCGAACTCCGATAAAAAAATTGTGATTGAAGGAACAATAGAAAATGGAAAATTTGCTCAGGTAATTATTACGCGAACTATTCCTTTATTTTCTTCCGTTGCCGGAACAAGTGCAACCGATTTTTATGTTCTGGATGCAAAAGTATATGTCTCAAACGGCATTATTACGGATACGTTGGGAATAACAATCGATAGCAGTTCAGCACTTGGAGTTGTGTATCAGGGCAGCACTATTGTAGGAGTAGCCGGACAAAATTATTCTCTAAAAGTTGTTATCGCTGATGGAAATGTATACAATGCAAGCACTTCTATTCCTTTTCCAATTGCACTTGATTCGGTTTGGTGGAAACCTCAGCCGCCAAATGATACATTGGGTTTTGCAAATGCACATTTAAGCGATCCGATCGGATTGGGGAACAATTATAGATGGCTGGCAAAACGCCCAACAAAAGACAGACGATTTATTGCACAGTATGGCTCTACCTTTGATGATAAATTAATTGATGGAAAGAGTTTTGAGTTTGCATACACTAAAGGTTACGACCCAACCGACAATGTGAATTCACTTGAAAATGATTCTGACGAAGAAAGATATTATTATCGGAAAACGGATACTATCTATATTAAATTTTGCACGATAGACAGACCAAGTAAAGATTTTTATACCACTTTTGAATCAGCACTTTCCAGCAATGGTAATCCATTTTCTTCACCAACAACAATTTTAGGAAACATTGATAACGATGGATTGGGCGTTTGGGCTGGGATAGGTGCAAGCTACG
>JAYVZC010000422.1:0-2850 GCA_043783695.1 Bacteroidota bacterium | reverse complement strand
GAACAACAACCTAACAGTTGAAATAAATTCACATACCGATGAACGCGGAAGTGATAAATACAATATGAAATTATCTCAGGAAAGAGCTAAGTCTTGTGTGGATTATTTAATTTCAAAAGGGATTGCTTCTGAACGTTTATTACCTCAAGGATATGGTGAAAGCAAATTGCTAATTTTACATGCGACAACAGAAGAAGAGCATCAAAAAAATAGAAGAACAGCCTTCCGCCCTATAAAAGAAGGGGATATTAAAACTACAAAATAATAGCAACAATAGCGGCAGGTCTGCGGCTAAATTACACGCATCTGTTTTCGATATAATTACTTTGGATTGTAGGCTGTTTCCTTTTTTATAATCGAACTCAGGTTATAACGTTTTGCTGTTAGCGGTTCGTGCTTCATTTATCATTTGGTTATTCAACTTTCAATGCTGCTCCAACAACTTTCATATCGTGGTCTGCAAAAACTTTTGCAATTTCTTCTTTTGTCGGTGGAGAAGTCCATTTGTCTGTAACCTTAAAAAATGCTTCCATTTTTCCTGCTGGCAAATAAGAAACTATCATCTTTCCTTTTTCTGTCAGTTGAATAAAAGCGTGTTGAACATTTCTTGGAAGGAAAATAGTGTCGCCCGATTTCATTTGATATTTGTCATCACCAACCTGAAATAAATATTCTCCTTCAATTACATAAAACCATTCGTCTTGGAAAGGATGAATGTGTAAAGGGGGGCCTCCGTTTGGAGTAAGTCCGGTTTGCTCAAACACTGCTAAATCATTTTCAGTGTCAGTCCCGGAAATTTTGATGTCTAAAGTGTTTAATGTAACACCTTTCATTTTGAAGTGTTCGCCAAATCTCGCTTCACCTGCGTTTACTTTAAACCCTTTATCAGTTCTCATAAAAAAATTGGTTTTTATTTTCGCTAACATAATCAATGGAAAAATAGAAAGTGCCGATAATATAAATGTTCCTCGTTTCATCTTATTGTCTTGGTTGTTGTGTTGTCAGTTGGTTTTATGTAGTCAGTTTCGAGTTCGCCCGGTCGCCATAGCATGACCGCTAACATATAAATTTCCGTCCTTCATAACGGTACCGCTATTCGTTATATTACTTAGTCTTCGGAGAGGAAAGGCTTGGCTTTTTATTTGCCAACTGACCACAAGCGGCATCAATGTCTTTCCCTCTACTTCTACGCACATTCACAATAATATTTTTGTTTTCTAAATATTTTGCAAATGCATCCAATCGCTCAGTGGTGGTCTGCTGAAATTCTCCATCGTCAATCGGATTGTATTCAATAATATTTACTTTACACGGAATGTGTTTACAAAATTTCGCTAAATCCTGTGCATCTTCTAAGCTGTCGTTGAAGTCTTTAAATGCAATGTATTCATACGTTACACGCGTTTGTGTTTTTTCATAAAAATATTTTAATGCTTCTGCCAATGCTTCCAAAGTATTACTTTCATTAATTGGCATGATGTGATTTCTTTTCGCATCGTTGGCTGCATGTAAGGATAAAGCCAAATTAAATTTTACTCCGTCATCGCCTAATTTTTTAATCATTTTTGAAACACCTGCTGTACTAACCGTAATGCGTTGTGGCGACATGTTCAATCCTTCCGGAGAAGTTATTTTTTGAATGGAATCCATCACGTTTTTATAATTGAGCAAAGGCTCTCCCATTCCCATATATACAATATTTGTAAGAGGAACATTGTATTTTTCTTCCGCTTGATTTTTTATTAAAACAACCTGGTCGTAAATTTCATCGGCATTCAAATTTCTTAATCGTTCTAATTTCCCTGTCGCACAAAACTTACACGTTAAACTACAACCAACTTGAGACGAAATACACGCTGTCATTCGAGTTGTACTTGGAATCAAAACACCTTCAACTATATTGCTATCATATAACTTAAATGCATTTTTTATGGTTCGGTCTTTACTGATTTGCATATCATCAATATTCACTGCATTTATCACAAAAAAAGTATTCAGTAATTCTCTTGTAGGTTTCGAAAGGTTGGTCATCTCGTTAAACGTGCGAGCAGATTTTTTCCATAGCCATTCGTACACTTGTTTAGCACGAAATGCTTGGTCGCCATTTTCTGTGAAAATAGTTTTTAATTCTTCCAACGAAAGTGCTCGTATGTCTTTCTTAATACTCACGAATTATGAATTTATGCGAATATACGAATTGCCAATGCTTGTATATTGAGTTCAGACTTCAAATTTACGAATAATCCCTCTTAAAAAGTGTGGTGCGAAAGAATAGTGGGCAACAGGAAGATTAATTTGTAATTTAGTAGCAATAAATTACATTTATGCGTAAATTTTCTGCAGATTATATTTTTCCAATTTCCTCAGAACCTATTAAAAATGGGGTCGTTAGCGTTGCTGATGACGGGACAATATTAAATATAGAAGTAGCTAACATTCTACATCCGACATCCGACATTCAACATTATTCAGGAATTATTTGTCCCGGATTCATCAATACACATTGTCATCTAGAGCTTTCACATCTTCGTTCACAGGTTTCTGAAAAAGCTGGAATGATGGGATTTATAAAAGAATTAATTGAGAAAAGAAGCACTTTTTCGGAGGAAAAAATTCAAACAGAAATCGCAAAAGCAGAAGCAGAAATGATACGAAACGGAATTGTTGCAGTTGGCGATGTTTCCAATAACGAAAGCACATTTCTGCAAAAAGCAAAAGAAAATATACTGTACCATACATTTATCGAACTCTTTAGTATCGATCCTGCAAAAGCGGAAGAAACATTTGAAAAAGGGAAAAAATTAAGTGCTGAACTTCCAAAAAATTCATTTTCAATAGTACCCCACGCGC
>JAYVZC010000421.1:0-2852 GCA_043783695.1 Bacteroidota bacterium | reverse complement strand
AAAAAAGCAAATGTGCCTGCAAAAGCGTTGGGTTCTATCTGATAGTTCATTTGTCCTAATTTACTTTTCTTTCATTGTTACTCGGTCGTAAACTGCTGATGAAAGGATTTGATATAATGATGGTAAAATTTTCTCGTCAATCCCAAATGAACGTAAAACTACTTTGTCAAAATTAGTTCTGTCTTGCTTTTTTAGTTCAGCAAATATTGTTTCTATTTCTCTGCCCTTTAAAGGTTGAAATGCTTTTTTAATTTCTTGCTTTGCTTTGTCTGTCAAGCTATTTGGGTTTAAAACTCGAAGTGCTTTAAAGTAATTAGCATTTAGGTCTAACGCTCCTAAATTCCTTGATGTCCCTCGCATTTCGATGTTTAAAAATGTTACAACTGAATTAAGTAATGCTGTAATAAGTTCAATGTCGTTATCCTCATTAACAGTTATTGCAACAAGTCGCTGGTCTATTGTAAATGGTTTTTCTGCGTAACTAAAAAAGAATCTTTCAAATGGATTTATTGCTGTTACTATACTTGCTTGTTTAGGTCGTAATGAATACCAAAAAGGTTTGTGTCCTTCGCAAGCCTCTTGTATTGTCTTTGTTCCATTTTTATTTTTTGCGTTCTTGAATTTTTGAATCCAACTGTATGCCCCGTTATATTTACCTTTCAACTTGTCTAACGGTAAATTGCAAACAAAAAGATAGTTTTCATAATTACTATCAAACTCAAGATTTTTCAACTCGGTTGGACTTTTTACATAAGGAACTAAAAACTTTTTTTCAATGCCGCTGTCCGAAACTTCATCAGAAGGAATTACAAACATTTCATTCCAACCTGTTCTTTCTCCTCTGAAAGCGTCAATAATATCAGGGTAAAGCACTGTTAATTGACTATCAAACTTTTCAAATAATTGTGACGAAATGAAAAATGTATCCCAATTGTCATCTGACAAAATTGATTTTGCAAGATTGTCTTTTGAAACTATGTTAACACTTACTAAACCATCAATTCTATGATAAAGATTGTCAAATGTTGAATCAACTTTCCAGTTTTTATTTCTTGAATCTGAACACAAATCTATGTCGCCATAAAATTCTTCAATTTGCTTTAATTGAATTGCAATGTTTTCCTGTTCAAAATGCTCTTCAAGTTTGAAATTTATTGTTACAAATTTTGTAGGCTCATCGTTGATAGAATGTTGGAATACTGAAAATATTGTAGATACTTTTGAATCAGAAAACCAATGTTCTGCATTACTTCTAACTACATATTTTGTATGAAAATTATCAAGTAAAAACTTTTTAAATTGAAAGCCATACTCTTTACCAAGCCAAGCGTTTGAAGTGATTGCAGATAAATGTCCGTTTGGTTTTAAAAAGTGTATTGAGTTGTAAATGCAGTATGTGAAATAATCAGACCTTTCATTTATTTTAAAAGCATTGTCTTTGAGAAATGCTTTTTGTTTTGCTTCAAATTTTTCTTTGAAAAATGAAGTCAAAATCTCATTTGGAATATCTTCTTGCTGAATGAAAGGAAAGTTGCTTGCAACAGCATCAAACAAAGGAATTGGTTGTTGTATTTGCTTCGTATAATCTTTTGAATCAGGAAATACAATTTGCTTCCCTGTTTCTAAGTTGAAATAATCATCTCTAATTACTCTGGGGAAATTGTCGGTTTGATTTACTTTTTGTTTGTAAAGATTTATTACTGAAAGTATCGCAGGAAAATGTGAAATGTCGTTACCCCAAATTTGATTAAGAAGCTGTGAATGGTTTGTGTTTCCGTGATAATTTAGGATTTGATAAAATGAATTTAGAAATGTTCCTGTTCCCGATGTTGGGTCAAATAAAAAGTCATTTGAGGTTTCAATTGCTGGAAAGGAAACAAGGTTTTTGGGCGTGCCCCTTTGGGTCGGGCTATACGTTCCAAGTCCTCGCTCGTTCCTCGCTGTGGGCTTTCCACTTCTATCCCTCACGCAGAGTAATATCTCCTAAGAAGTCATCGGTTTCACAAATTGGACAACCTTTAAAAAAGTGGTCATTGTCCTTGAATAATTTTAATGAGTTGTCATTTCTTTCGTCAATTATTTCATCATAGAAATAGTTATCGCAGTTATTACAACAAACGACAAGTTCTGCTTTATCAACTTTGCTTATATCACGAATTCCGTAACTCATTTTTTTCTTAATCTTTCAAGGGGATGAACTTTCCCAGTTTTAGTGTCTGTAAATTTCCAAAACTTCCAACCATTTACAGGAAGCCCATTTTGAACTTTTGTTCCAGCGGCAGAAGGCGATTTATAAACTTCGTTTTCGTAAATGATTTTTGTTGGTGAAAAATATATTGCGAAATGTTTATGGTTTTTATAGTTTGTAAATATTTCAATTCCAGCTCCATCGATTTCTGCTTGTTCTGGAAAATCAAAATTTAATTCTTCTTTATCAATATCAAAAATCACAACTTTTTCAAGTATAACACCTATTCCGAATTGGCAAAGCAAATCTACCAACTCATTTCCATTCATTATTGAAATTGGAGCTTTGTATGGGTCGCTTGCTTCTTCAACTGACTGTCTTGAAAAATCAGATGTCGTAATGAATAATCCTGTTTGATGTGGTCTTAAACTTCCTCGTAATTCAGAAATACTACTTCTTTGTATATTATTTCTCCATCTTTTAACTTGAACGCAAACACTATTTCGGATAACTCCAGCGACTACAAGTTCTCCAGTTACATCAATGCCTCCATCACCTGTTTTACCAGTTATTTGAACACTTTCAAATCCAAGATTTCTTAAAACTTCACCTATTAATTCTTCAAATTTATTTGGGTGCATTGCGTGAAGTGCTTCAAGCAATT
>JAYVZC010000420.1:0-6812 GCA_043783695.1 Bacteroidota bacterium | reverse complement strand
ATGAACGTGCTGAAGCTTCAATTTATACTTGTGCAAATGATAAAGTTGCTTCTCAGGTTAGTCTTTTAATGAAAAAGAAAAAAACGGAAAAAGAAATTTTGGCAATCATAAATAAAGATTCTCAATTGAATTTACAAGTTGAATCACGTATTTTCAATAAAGGTGAAAACGAATTTGTAGACAAGAACTGGAACCCGGGAATATCTGATATGCTTTCCGAGAAAGATAAAAAGTATGTTATAGTGGTTACAAACAAATTGTTGAAACCCGAACCAAAATCATACACCGATTCGAAAGGAATGGTAACGGCAGATTATCAAAATTATTTGGAAAAAGAATGGATCGCTTCTTTAAAAGCAAAATATCCTGTTACAGTTGATAAAGCAGTTCTTTCTACAATTAAATAATACAAGAATACTCATAGTATAAGTTTATGGTGGTAAAGCGCCATAAACTTTTTTAGTTTTTAAGGAGGAATAATTTGTTACACCGATATACATACACCTTTATTTTGTTACTTCTTTTTTCCTGTACTTCAAAACCGGAAAAAGACAGCAATCGTATGGCAATTGCACGAGCGAATACTGAGTACTTGTATTTAGATGAGGTGAAAGACATTATTCCTTCCGGAACAACTTCAAAGGATAGTGCCGAACTTATCAAAAAATATATTGATAATTGGATTCATGAATCACTTGTTACTCAGAAGGCAGAAAGCAATTTAAGTGATGAACAAAAAAATGTAGATAAACAATTACGTGATTATCGTAATTCACTTATTACTTATGCTTATGAAAAAGAGCTAGTAAAACAAAAGTTAGACACTATTGTAGCGGATATAGAAATAGAAGAGTATTATAATAATAATCAGTCGGATTTTGAGTTAAAGGATAACATTATTAAGGTAATATACGTCAAAGTAGATAAGAAGGTGCCCGGAATTGATAAACTGAAAAAGTGGTATAAGTCGGACAACATTAAGGATAGAGAGCAACTGGCAAGTTATTGCCATCAATTTGCAAGTAACTTTTATTTGGATGATTCGTCTTGGTTATTGTTTGACGATTTATTAAAAGAAATTCCTATTCAAACCTATAATAAAGAGCTATTTTTGCAAAACAATCGCTTTGTGGAAGTAAGCGATTCGTTGAGTAATTATTTTGTAAATATTAAAGGATTTAAAATCAAAAATAGTTTATCTCCTTTGACTTTTGAAAAGGACAATATAAAAAATATTATTTTAAATAAACGTAAGCTGCTACTTATTACAAAAATGAAAGAAGATGTATACAACGATGCGGCTAACACTAACAAAATAGAAATCTATTCGAATGATAAACTCAAAAAATAAATTATTCCTTGCCGGACTTTGCCTAATGTGTATGCTTGGTGCAAATGCACAGGACAAAGTTATCGACCGCATTGTTGCTGTAGTTGGAAACAATTATATTTTACAATCTGATTTGGAAACCCAATATCAACAAATGTTAACAGCACAAGAGCCTGTTGATGAAAAAACACGTTGCAAATTAATGGAAGAATTGTTATATCAAAAACTATTGCTGGCACAGGCTCAAAAAGATAGCTTGAATGTAACCGAAGGGCAAATTGAACAAGAGATGGAAAGAAGAATGAAATATTATATTTCTCAGTTTGGTTCCGAAGAAAAATTTGTTGCTTTTTATGGTAAATCCATCGAAGATTATAAATTAGAATTAAAAGATGATGTAAGAGATTTACTCCTTGAACAACAAATGCAAAGTAAAATTACAGGCGATATCACTGTTACTCCAAGTGAAGTAAAAGAGTATTTTAAATCGATTGACCCTGATTCTATTCCATTTATTAATGCAGAACTAGAAGTTGGGCAAATTGTAAAAAAACCTGTTGTTTCTGCAGAAGCAAAAAAAGAAGCAAAAGCAAAAATTGAAAGCTTGCGTCAACGTATTCTTAAAGGAGAGACAAGTTTTTCATCTATGGCAGCTTTGTATTCCATGGATCCGGGTTCAGCTAACAAAGGTGGTTTATATGAACACATTCAGCGCGGACAGTTCGTTCCGGAATGGGATGCTTGGGCATTCAAATTAAAACCAAATGAATATAGTGAAGTGTTTGAAACTGTTTACGGATATTTTATTATTCAATTAATTGAAAGAAGAGGAGAAGAAGTAGATGCAAGAAGTTTATTAATTTCACCAGTTGTAGATGCAAGCGATATGTACAAAGCTAAATTAGCACTGGATACAACCTATTCGAGGTTACTTGCCGATACTACAACCTTTTCGGATATTGCCGCTAAATATTCTGATGATGATGACAGTAAAAATAGTGGCGGACTAATTATCAATCCTTATACCGGTTCTACTCGTTTTCAAATGGATGAATTAGGTCAAATGGATCAAACAATTGCCTTTGCCGTTGATAAATTAAAAATCGGAGAATTCACAAAACCTATGTCTGCTACAACAAATGATGGGAAACAAGCTTACCGTATTTTGTTTTTGAAAAACAGAACCTTGCCACACAAAGCAAATTTGGTGGATGACTATCAAAGTATTCAAGGAGCTGCCATAGCTAAAAAACAAAAGGAAACGATACAAACTTGGATAAAGAAAAAATCTGCAGATACATACGTGCATCTTGCTGATGATTATAAAGATTGTACTTTTAATAATAAATGGATTAATTAAACAAAATGGAGAAATAGAAAATTAGAGAAATAGAGATTTTTTTATTCTCCAATTCTTCATTTTACTAATTCTCCAGTTTCACAAATCATGAAGTGGATATGAATTTCAAATCAGACGTAGAAGCAGTAGATGCATTTGTTGAAAAATACAAAACGCTTAATGCTGAAATAGGCAAAGTAATTATTGGGCAGGATGAAGTAATAAAAGATGTATTGATATCTATTTTCAGTAAAGGACATTGTTTATTAATTGGCGTTCCTGGATTAGCTAAAACCCTTTTAGTAAATACTATTGCCGATGTTTTGGGATTAACTTACAACCGTATTCAGTTTACTCCCGATTTAATGCCTTCTGATATTATTGGTTCCGAAATTTTAGGTGAAGACCGTAATTTTAAATTTATTAAAGGACCATTGTTTGCAAACATTGTTTTGGCAGATGAGATAAATCGTACACCGCCAAAAACACAAGCAGCTTTGCTTGAAGCAATGCAAGAAAGAAGCATTACAACAGGAGGAAAGCGGTATGAATTAGGAAACCTACCTACCGGACAGGCAGGCCCATTTTTTGTACTGGCTACACAAAATCCAATTGAACAAGAAGGAACGTACCCTTTACCCGAAGCTCAATTAGACCGTTTTATGTTTAACGTTTGGTTAGATTATCCAAAATTGGAAGATGAATATCAAGTAGTAAAAAGCACCACATCCAACATCAAAGTAGAATTAAAAAAAGTAATGAGTGCTGAAGAGATTCTTTATTTTCAAGAATTGGTTCGTAGAATTCCGGTTGTTGATAATGTATTGGAATATGCAGTAAAATTAGCATCTAAAACTCGCCCGAATACTATTCACGCAACTGACATAGCAAATAAATATTTATCATGGGGAGCAGGACCAAGGGCTTCTCAGTTTTTGGTGATAGGTGCTAAATGCCATTCATTGATAAAAGGAAAATATTCACCTGATATTGAAGATGTAAAAGCAGTAGCAGCAGCAATATTACGTCACCGTATTGTAAGAAATTATAAAGCAGAGGCAGAAGGAATAAGTGTAGATAAGATTATTGAAGAGCTATTGAAATAAAACATTCTATGCAATTTATTTGTTACTGAAAACTATACGTCCTTCAAATACCTCTTTAAATTGAAAGGGAACGTCCACCATTTGCTGAAAGTCATCACCAGCTTCACGAATGTCTTCATCATCATAAGACCAAATAACAACTACAGCTTTTCCAGAATCAAAGAGTTCTTTCAATTTATATAGCATAAATAAAAACATCTTTGAAGAAGAAATATTAAAATATTTTAGGTTGAAAACAAAAAGTGTAATCTTGTTTGGACTCTTAACATATTCATCCAAAAAGTCGAGAACGGGTTGATATAAAGCTTTTCCATCTAAAGGAAGTGAAACTCCTTTTATCTCAAAAACACCATTCTCTTTATCCATAATAATGGTTGGATAAATATCAGTATGATTGATTTTGACAAGTTTCTTCATGCTTTAACGAATTTACGCCCTTTTCTTATGAAAACAAAAAAGAAATCGATGATTACACTACTTCACCATATAAATCGTAATCTTCAGCAGACGTAATTTTTATATTAGCAAAATCGCCAACCCGAACATAATCTTTATTTGCTTTTACTAAAACTTCATTATCTACTTCAGGAGAATCAAATTCGGTGCGACCAATAAAATAATCTCCTTCTTTTTTATCGAATAATACTTTGTAAGTTTTACCAATTTTCTTTTGATTCAAATCGTAAGAGATTCCCATTTGTAAAGCCATTACAGCTTCGGTACGAGCTTGTTTAGTTTTTGCAGACACATCATCTTTTAATAAATAAGCATGAGTATTTTCTTCGTGTGAATAAGCAAAAATTCCTAAGCGCTCGAAGCGACTTTCCTCAACCCACTTCAGCATTTCTTCATGATCCTGTTTTGTTTCTCCGGGATAACCTGCTATTAATGTTGTTCTGATAGCGATTTCCGGTACTTTATCTCGGATCTGATTTACAAGATCAATTGTTTTTTGTTTAGTAGTTCCTCTTCTCATGCTCTTCAACATATTATCGCTGATATGTTGCAAAGGCATATCTAAATAATTACAAATGTTTTTTCTTTCGTTCATCACATCCAGCACATCCATCGGAAAACCTGCAGGAAATGCGTAATGCAAACGAATCCACTCTATTCCTTCTACATCAGAAAGATTTTTTAGAAGTTCCGAAAGATTTCGTTTTTTATAAATATCCAAACCATAATATGTCAAATCTTGTGCAATAAGCATCAATTCTTTTGTTCCGTTTTTTGCTAAGTGTTTTGCTTCTTTTACCAGATTTTCAATTGATCTTGAAATATGTTTGCCTCGCATCAAAGGAATAGCGCAGAAAGAACAAGGTCTATCGCAACCTTCAGAAATTTTGAAATAAGAAAAATGATGTGGAGTTGTTAATAGTCTTTCTCCAACCAATTCGTGTTTATAATCTGCTTTTAAAGTTTTTAATAAACGAGGTAATTCACGAGTACCAAAATAACCATCCACATTCGGAATTTCTTTTTCCAATTCGGGCTTGTAGCGTTCACTCAAACAGCCTGTCACATATACTTTATCAACCAACCCTGCTTTTTTCGCATCTGCATAACGAATAATGGTATCAATACTTTCCTGTTTCGCATTATCAATAAATCCGCAAGTATTGATAATTATAATACTGGAATCATCATCCGCACTTTCATGATGCACATCAAAGTTGTTTGCTTTCAATTGTCCCATCAACACTTCGCTATCCACAATATTCTTGGAACAGCCGAGTGTAACAACGTTTACTTTATTTTTTTTGAGCGTCTTAGTTTTCATATCACCGATTCAAATGATTTAATAGATTACACCGATTGGGGCTTTATCAATTATACTGAAATTCGTTTTATATCACAGCTTTTATTGCCAAAGTTTATTAATAATCCTGTCTTTACTTTTGACGCTTTAAGATATGCTATCACTTGGTTTCTAAACAAAACAGGCATTATTCCTGTCACTGATTTTATTTCTACTATTACCTTTTCTTCTATAAATAAATCACATCTGAATGTCCCAACTTTTTTACCCATAAAATACAATTCAAATATTTTTTCACTTTCAAATTTCAAACCAACCTCAGTCAAAGTCATAATAAATGCATTATGATAATTTCTTTCCCTAAATCCTGGACCTAATGTAGTATGAACTTTAAATGCACAAGAGATAATTTTTTAAGTCAAAACGTCCTTAACTTGCTCTGCCATAAATCTGTGTAATCTTCTAAATCTTTTTAAAATCAAACCTTGAAAAGGCTATCTACAAATTCATGTTTATTAAAAACTTGCAGATCTTCCATTCCTTCACCAACGCCAATATATTTTACGGGGATTTTGAATGAGTCTGAAATTCCTATAACTACGCCACCTTTAGCGGTTCCATCTAATTTTGTTAATGCCAGTGCATTCACATCTGTAGCAGCTGTAAATTGTTTGCACTGCTCAATTGCATTTTGTCCAGTTGAAGCATCCAGTACCAATAAAATTTCGTGAGGAGCATCCGGAATAATTTTCTTCATCACATTTTTTATTTTCGTCAGCTCCGTCATCAAATTTATTTTATTGTGCAAACGACCAGCAGTGTCAATAATTACCACATCGGCACCTTTAGCAACAGCGGAAGTTAATGTATCAAAAGCAACCGAAGCAGGATCAGCATTCATGCCTTGAGAAACTAAAATAGCATCTGTTCTATCCGCCCAAATTTTAATTTGGTCAACAGCTGCAGCACGAAATGTATCAGCAGCACCAATAACTACTTTTTTTCCAGCGTTACGAAATTGATGAGAAAGTTTTCCGATAGTTGTTGTTTTACCAACACCATTTACTCCTACAACCATTATTACATAAGGCTTTTTGCCTTCCGGAGTTGAAAAATCTGTTTTGTCTTCTTGTCCGTTAGAAACCAACAAATCGGCAATTACTTCTCTTAAAAGCTCGTTTAGTTTAGAGGTTTCTACTTTTCTTTCTTTAGCAACACGTTCTTTAATTTTATCGATGATGCGCAAAGAAGTATCCACACCTACATCAGAAGACATTA
>JAYVZC010000419.1:0-6815 GCA_043783695.1 Bacteroidota bacterium | reverse complement strand
CAGGTATAACCCGTGATAGCGTTTTAACATTGGCTCGTGATTGGAAAATGAAAGTTCAAGAACGCAAAATTAGTATTGATGAAGTGTTGGATGCTCATAAAAATGGAACATTGGAAGATGCTTTCGGAACAGGCACAGCAGCTACTATTGCACAAATCGCACAAATTGGATTTGAAGGCAAAGATTATTTTCTTCCTCCGGTTGAAGGAAGAATTTTCTCAAATCGTGTTGCTAAAGAATTAGATAATATCCGAAAAGGAAAAATTGCTGATAGACATAATTGGATGTATAAAGTAGGGTAATTTTTTCGATGATGTTTTGTCTGTTTCAAGTGTTATTACTTCTACGATAATTTCAAATTTCAGATTTCAAATTGGTTGAAAACAATCATGCTCTTTAGCCATTAAAGCATTGTTGAAGGAAAGCCTTGTCGAGAAACCCAAAAATAAATTCGCAGAAATAATAATCTGAAATTTGAAATCTGAAATGTTTCGAAAGAAAATTATTTTCGAAAAATGCAAAAGCAAACTCGCAATGATTATCTCCGTAATCTTTTCAATACATTTCCCAAAACTGTTTTCTTTCCAATCAATCCTCTAAAACCTTCTCTTACTAATATAAAACCTGTAATACTAATAAATCCAAAAGGAAACGGCCAGAATTTTTTTACAGTTCCGAATATCATTAAAAAAATAATAGTGAGTCCAATTGTTATTCCGCTAACAAAAAACATATTGTATAAAAAGGGAGAGGTTCTATAATAATCTTCTTCTGTTTTTTCTTTGTATACATAATTATTAAAACTATTCCAATCGGAATGAAAGTCAGAATTTGCCGGATTACTATAACTATCGTTCTTTACAGAGGTACCATAATAGTGTCGTTTCTTTCCAGCAGCTGTCTTTTCTGCATCCACATGGTTGAGTTGGATGTCGTGCAAATATCTTTTTGAATCATCAATTAAAGTTTCATAAGCCAAAACAACAATGGCAAAGACCTCATTGGCTTTGGGTGAATTATTCACATCAGGGTGCACCAACTTGGCTTTTAAACGATAAGCTTTTTTAATATCGTCCAAGCTGGCAGTCCTAGGAATTTCTAATATTTTATAATAATCGTAAAGCATAAGTTTGATGCACTTCAACTTTGCTCGGTATAGTCCCGCACGTGCGGAATTTGTCTGAGCGGATTCGAAGACTTTATTTATAGCTGGTAGTTTATTCTCATCTATATGCTAATTTATGGAAAATTTCTCAAGAAAACGTCTATCTTCTAAAAAGGAGGTATTTATGCGTTATGTCATACTTTTTTCAATCGCTTTGCTAATCTGTTCAACTGAAGTAAAATCCCAGGAAAAGGTTTACGATTTAGGTATCGTAAGTGTTTCATGTAAACCCATAGTAGATACTGTTTTCGGAACATGGAAATACAGCGTTGCGGATTATGAATTTATTGATGATAAAATAGTTTTACTAACCTTTCAAAAAAATCCTGAAAAAGCAACATTAAGATTAATTGATGCCTCTCAAAAAATACTTTCTTTTTTTGAATTACCCGATGAAGCTAAAAATTTTTATAAAGATTATATGGGCTATGTGAATGTAATATGTGCCAATCATATATACCGAATCACTATTAAAGAAGATGTATTGCATTTAGGTTCATTGCCAATGGAAGAGTATCAAAAATTTATTATGCCCTGTGTAGATAGTTCTGCAAACGCTGTTTATTTTTCGAATTATCAATGCGACTATCCTCAGTTTACATACTATGCATACAGCTACTCCGAAAAAATAATCACTCCACTTAAAACAATATGCGACCAGGAAGTCTTGCACGGTTACAACATGGAATATTATTTTTTAAAACCAAAAGATCGCATACAAGCCCGTAAACTTGCCGATTTTTATGGAGTCGATAAGCATCGCATTGCTGCAACTATGAGTGGTTTAACAAGCAGCATATATTACTCACCTTTATATTCACCATTGTTTGTGATGGACGATACCATTTGTATATTTGATCACAGTAGCAATGCTATTTTTAAATACGATAAAAATTTAAACCAGTTGGATTCCATTCCCATCGATTATAATCATCCAAAAAGTTGGAGAGATTGGAAAAATAAAGTGATTATTGATAAAGAAACCAATAATGCTTACGCCTTATACCAAAAAAATGGCTTCTACTATTTAAAACGCATTGATATGCATTCTGGTAAGATTATTGGCTCTTTTAAGCTGACGAATCAGTATGTTGAGAAGATAAAAATTAAGGGTGACTATGTTTATTATATCTATCGTCCCTTTGAATCTCTTCAAGAAAAGTTTGTGTACAAAGAGTTAATAACAAATTGATGTTTTTTTGGTTTTATTTTTGTAAATTTATGTTCATAATTTTAAAAACAAACCAAAATGAAAACAGGAATTAAAGTTTTAACAGCAGGAACAATCGTTTTTTTAGTGGCTACAGCTTTTAAATTAGTAGATTATACCGAGCTGGAAATTGGAAAGCCAATGCCAAGTGCTGACATAAAAATGATGGACATTAGCGGAAAGGAAGTTTCCTTAACAGATGCGAAAGGAGAAAACGGTTTATTAGTTATATTTTCTTGCAATACTTGTCCTTATGTTAAACTAAGCGAATCTCGTATTAAAGAGGTTGCTAAGTTGGCGAAAGCGAATAAAATTGGTGTTATTTTATTGAACTCAAATGAGGCTCAACGTGCAGACGAAGATTCAATAGACGAGATGAAAAAATACGCAAGAACTCAAGGATACGATTTTTACTATGCAGTTGATAAAAATTCAAGTGTAGCAAATGCATTTGGCGCAACTCGTACTCCTCATTGTTTTCTTTTCGATAAAAAAGGTTTGGCATATCGTGGTGCAATTGATGATAATATCAAATCTGCAACCGATGCAAAAGAACATTTTTTGAATGACGCAATTACAGCTGTAGGAACAGGAAAACCAGTAAAAACAAATTCTTCTAAATCTGTTGGTTGCTCGATTAAGCGTGTAGAGTAATTTGAAAATTTGGTAATTATTGTTTTTCTTAATATTAAAGAGCCCTTTCATTCATCAATGAAAGGGCTTTTTGACGTTGCTATATTTTTAATTTTTAAACCTATCTGCCGAAAGGCAGGTTGGCACATTTTCAAATTACTTTTTCTCCAAATAATGATACTCAGCCAACAACAAATCAATATCCTTCATAAGTTGATTTACCTCTGTAGAATCTGTCCCATCATAAAAACCTCTTATTCTTTTGTCTTTATCAATCAAGGCAAAATTTTGAGTGTGAATAAAATCATCCGGACCGCCATTCCCTTCATCAGCATTTAATAAATAACCTTTACGGGCTATCTCATAAAGCGATTTTTTGTCACCGGTAACAAACATCCACTGTTTAGTATCCGCATTGTGTTTTGTTGCATACGCTTTTAATTGCGCTACCGTATCAATTTCCGGATCAACGGTGTGTGATAATATTTTTACTTCCTTATTCCCTTTATATTTTTCAGCTACTCTTTCCATTTGAGTGCTCATAATTGGGCAAATACTATGACAGGTTGTGAAAAAAAAATCTGTCACATATACACTGCCATCAAAATCTTTTTCAGTTACTATTTTTCCATCTTGATTGGTAAAACTAAAGTTGGGAACGGTATGAAAAGTAGTATCAGTTTTTCCATTTTTGGATTCAACACTCTTTTCTCCGAAAACAGCTAGGTAGCGCAAAGGTTTATCATTATCGTAAATAAAAAAAGCGTATACAAATACTCCCGTAGCAACAGCTAGCAGGATAATGTTTAAAATTTTAGGTTTCATAATTATTCTATTTGGGCAAGTTCACTTTTTAAAAATTCATAAGTTAATTTTTTTTCAAAAAAGTGATTGAAGTTTCTTTTCTGATTTATAATGAGTGTAGCGGGAATTGCTCCAGTCCATTTATCGGAAATTTTAGGGATAAAATAATTTCCATTTATTTCATCCAACAAAAGTACTTCCGAAAATATATTTTTTGTTTTAATGAATGGAAAAACCTTTGTTTTTAAGTCTTCCTGAAAATCCAATGTTACCAATAAGACCTTTACTTTTTTGTCTTTATATACTTTTGAGATACTATCAAAATCGGGAAGTTCTTTAACACAAGGAGCGCACCAAGTTGCCCAAAAATTAACGATATAAGTTGTGTCGGAATCGTTTTTGATTCGTTTTTCTAGATCAATAATTTTTAATATTGACACATTTTGTGAAAAGGAGAAAATGTGAAAAATTAAGAAGATAAAAATGAGCTGAAGGGCTTTTTTTTTATTCATAACAGATAATAAAATCAATATTTATAAGGCTTTTAACAAATTACGGGATAAAAAAAGATTAATAAATTTCTAAAAATTAGCCCTGCTTTTCAAAGGTATTCAATATTCTCATCGTTTCTGTGTTTAAAAGTCAATAATCCCGAATATTTTCATAATTTTAGACTTTGATAAAACTAAAAGAATAGAATTGGGTTCTGTAGAAGAATATAAGATTATTGCCCCTGCAATTAGTACTGCCGGTGTTTACTACTTTACAACGGATAGCGAAATCAACTATGAGGTTCGCTTTGGGCGCAGACAAGATAACATCTTGCATGCGACTATTGTATTTGGTGTTACAAACGATGAGTATGAAGGAGAAGAGTACACTGTAACCAATAAGGGTGAGTTGTATCGTGTAATGACTACCATTGTGAAGGTTGTGAAGATGTTCATGTTCGAACATCCCAAAATGGTGACTTATGAATTTACTGGTTTAGCGAAAGAAAGTGAACCGGAAGATAAATTAACCTCCAGAATCAATTTATACAAACGTTATTTACCTCGAATTTTTGATAAGGAATGGAAGTTTGATTATTCCAGAGGAAATACCATTATTGTAACACGTATAAAATAGCTTTCTGCTTTATTTTGTCCCTAAGGGATCTATTTCTATTCCAGCATTTTTAAATTCCGTAGGGATAAAATATTGGTGGCTGTCAGGTATAGCACAAAAAAAGAGTTCATCTTTTTAGATGGACTCTTTTACTATAATATTATTTCGAAGCAAACTCCCGCTCCTTTGGAGAGGGTTTTGGGGAGAGGTCTATTTCTTTTTCTCTTTTTCTTGTCGCTCTTTATCAAACATTTCAATTAGATTTCCTAATTGTTCCACATCAATACGTTTTGCTTTTATGCTTTTATTTTCGTCCAATAAATAAATCACAGGAGTACTGTAAATGTCATAAATTTTTTTGGTAACAGCTCGTTTGTATTGATCGGGTTGGTAAACGTTGTTCCAATCGAGTTTGTGTTCTTGAATAAATTTCTTCCATTCTTTAGGATTGTCCTCCGTTTCAACTGCATACACTTGAACTCCTTTTCCTTTTATTTTATGATACAAGTCGGCTAGTTTAGGAATTTCTTTTTTACAATGACCGCAGCCATGATCCCAAAACACCAAAATGGTGTATTTTGCTTTTACATCATATAAAGAAACATCTTTGCCCAAAGTATCTTGCATTACAATAGCCGGAGCTTTTTTGCCAATTAGTAAAGGGTTTAAAGTTTGAGCACGGTTCACAACTTTGTACAATTGTGTAGAGTCAATCCATGGAGTTTGTTGTTTTGCATGGTATTTCATTACTATGTGAACAAACACAGCATCCATCCCCATTATCTGAGAACTTTCGTAAGTATAGGTAATCCAATTCACTAAATATTTAAATACTTCTTCATTTGCACGACCTTTTTCCATTAAGAAATCTGTCGAAATAGCTATGGAGTCAGGAGTTTGCGGAGTTAATTTATCAAGGTATTGTTTTATTTTATTATGAAAGATAGGAGTACGAAGTAAGCGGTCATCACTAAAATCAATATTATCGAAGAAATGAGATTTATAATAACGGTATCCGAAAGTGCTATCTTTTTGTCCGTTTGGTAAAATGGGTGCTTCGGGAACAACAGGCTCATCCATTGCTTTAAAGATTTTAGAAACGAAGGTGTTAGGATAAGCTTTTCTAAAATTCAATTTGTAATCAATTACTTCTTTGTCTATTACCATAATTTTATCGGAAACAATTTTTGCCGAGTCTTTATTGTTTTTTACTTTTTTGTAAAGTTCACGTAAGGGTTCAATTTGTTTCTGTTTAACACCCATAAAGCTTTGATATTCATAAAAAAATTTGTTTTCATCCGAACCTTTTACTTTCATAGATTTGATGTAATCCAATGTATCGGTTTCCAATGAAAAATTTTGTCCTTCATCCATTACAAAATCAAAATATTTTTTGTTGGGGGGAACAAATAAATAAATTCCTTGAGGATATTTTTCGGCAGAAGTGAAAATTACTTCACCTTTAGCATTTGCCTTAGCCGAATCTTTGATATAGTTTTTATCGCCATAATAACAAGCCAAAAGACACATCGAACCTTCTTTGAGTCCTTTAGAAATAATTTTAATGTTGCATCCGGTAGAAGGGAGAGTATTGCCGGCAAAAGCAGATGAACTAAGTATAATTGCTAAAAGTGTTTTGAAAAAGTGTTTCATACGTATTAATAATATTAGTTGAACTGTGTTATTTGTTATTTAGCTTGTATTGTTGTTTGGGTGTGTTCCACAAATTCGGTTTCAGCTGAAACGATTACCTGTTTTTCCGCAATTTTTACGCCACAATTTACAGGATGGCAATAAATTGTTTTTATTGTCCTGTCAGGCATCGAAAAAACCATTTCTGTACCCATGGTAAGCGGACCTTCAAACGTAAAAGGGGTCTCAAAATAATTGGCTAAA
>JAYVZC010000418.1:0-2867 GCA_043783695.1 Bacteroidota bacterium | reverse complement strand
ATTCCATTTGTTGAAGTATTTCATTGTTGGGTCTTTTACCCACTTCTCCGACAAGTTTACTGCCTGTTTTTCGGAGATGATCCTGCACCAACACCATTGAAATATCATTAACAGATGCTTGCGTATTTGCACGGTCATCAAAAGGAACTTGGTTTGCAAGACTAATGAGTTCCTGCTTTTCCTCAGCATTAGCCTTTACTGAATTGGCGTACTTACGTATATAATAAAAGTTACGCTTGCTTGTAGCAGTTACTAATTCAGGTGCTTCATATGGTCTGTTAGAGCCACCAGGAATCCAAAGAATAATAATTTGTTTTTTATCGATTGTTTCTAAAAATAACCTCGGATGATATGCCGGATTAATCAAATTATTAAACCCAATCATTTTCTTTTGTATTTCCGCAATTTGCAAAGGACTAAGCCCTTTGACCGGTCTTTTAGCAACTCCATCTTTCTCTTCAACTCCAACTAAAATATATCCACCTCCTGTATTATCAAAATCATTTGCAAAAGCGCAAATACTCCTGTAAATAGCATCGGGATTCCATCCTTCTTTGAATTCGATGCGATCTGATTCCACCGTTTTAGCAGATAATAAATTTTCTATGTTAATGTGTAATGACATAATCTAATTTTATTGTGCAGGCTTGTTTTCAGCATATCTGCGTAAAGTTTACTTCGACAATCACTACCTTCGCCTGACAACTGAATCATCAGTCTGCCGAGTCGAGGACTTTATCAAAATACAAAATTATCGAAGCAACTGATCATAGAAATCAAAGGTAATGCTTTCGGAATACTTATTTTTAATTTTTAATTGCAGTGCTTGAGCATGCTTATTCAACAACTCTATATTATTGATATATACAAGAAGCTTATCTAATAAATCATTTTCGTTATCTTGTTTAAAGAGCAACAATTCTTCATCGTGATTAAATAAACTTTTTATAGTAGGAGTATCGGGAGCAACTACCGCCATTTTTGCTGCACCATATTCAAAAATTTTATTGGGGGCTCCATACCAATTGGAACCTGGCATAACACCAATGTGTAATTTTTTTTTGTACTCAAAAAGTTGATTGCCATCAATAAAGCCTGGCATTTCTATATCCGCAGAATATTTATTTTCTTTTACTTGCCGTTTTATAATTTCATGCTCCATTCCATTTCCAAGCAAAAACAATTTAACATTAAGTCCTTCTTCTTTTAATTTTGTGAACGCATTAACCAAAATGTCTACTCTATGCCATTTTAAAAAAGAACCAATAAATCCAATATTAATTGTATCAACCATGGTTTTGTTTTCAACATATTCAAAACGTGTAAAATCTACATTTTGATGAATGAAAATATTTAATTCTTTACCAACAATTTTATTTAAATAATTTTTGACTGCATCCGAGTATGCAACAATACTATTTGCGCGTTTTAACGTTTCCAATTCACGTTTCATTATTTTATTCCTAAAAAAATATTTCGGTCCATGAAAAAAAACATATTCTTCTAAAACAGGTGCATCATAAACTACAATCAATGGAATATTTTGCTGATTTGCAATTTTAGAACCTAGATTAGAAGCATAATTATAAAATTCCAAAACACAATCATATTTTTCTGAAAGAATTATCTGTTTATATAATTGAGTTAAATTTTTAAATATCAGCATATCTTTTATTGCTTCCTTTAAAAATTTTGGAATGTATTTTCTATATATTTTGCTACCCGATTGTGCCTGTGATTTTACAACAGAAGGTTGTTTTTTTAATTGATTGAATGCAATTCCATTAACAAAAAGTTGCGTATTATCCTTTTGAAGCAGTTCACATAAACAAAAAATATATGATCCCAATGCCGACTTTCGATCAAGTAGCTCTAGTGAACTTTTAGCATAAACAAGTAGAATTTTTTTAGGCATGAAACATTAAAACATTAGCTGTAGAATTTATTAATTAAACGGATAATATATTCCACGTGTTCCTCCATTAATTCATAGAAAAAAGGCAGACGCAAAAGGCAATCGGAATAGTGATCTGAATTTGGAAGCTCCCTACCATCATGCTTTGTTTTATAGAACATACTTTTATGCAGACTCAAGTAATGAAAAACTGCATATACTTCATTATCTCTTAAATACTTTATTAATGCGATCCGTTCATCTACATTCTTACATACTAAATAAAACATGTGGGCATTGTTAGTAGCATAAGAAGGAATATATGGAAGTTTAATTTTGTCCAGTTGTTCTAAATGATTTAATCCCTGAAAATATTGATTCCAAATATTTTTTCGTTTATTCTGTATATCATCTATATTCTCTAGTTGAGCAAATAGAAAAGCTGCAATAATATCAGATGGTAAAAATGATGAACCAATATCAACCCAACCATATTTATCTACTTCTCCTCTAAAAAAAGCGGAACGATTGGTTCCTTTTTCACGAATTATTTCAGCACGTTTAATAAAACGTTCGTCATTGATGACAAGCATTCCTCCTTCTCCCGAAATGATATTTTTGGTTTCATGAAATGAAAATGCGGCCATGTGGCCGATACTCCCAAGAGGCTTATTTTTATAATAACTATCAATAGCTTGAGCTGCATCTTCAACAACAAATAAATTATGCTTATTCGCTAATGCCATTATTGCATCCATATCACATGCAATACCAGCATAATGAACAGGAACAATTGCTTTAGTTTTTGGAGTAATTAATGATTCTATTTTTGAAACATCTATATTAGGATTATCTTTATCGCTATCAACAAATATTATTTTTGCTCCTCTCAATACAAAAGCATTCACTGTAGATACAAACGTGTATGAAGGTGCAATTACTTCATCTCCTTCCTTGATATCTAACAATATAG
>JAYVZC010000417.1:0-2870 GCA_043783695.1 Bacteroidota bacterium | reverse complement strand
CAAACTCCTTCATACCCCCATTTAGAAGCAATAACATCGTATGTATCTGAAAAAACAGCAGGTAAATTAAAATTACCACTTACATCTGTTGTAGCTTGATAAGTATAATTGTTGCTTGTTATTTTAACTTTTGCATTAGCAATTGGCAATCCTGTTGCTAATTCTTTTACTTGTCCCGTTGATGCAAAAGATGCAGCAGCACCAAGAGTTGCATTTAAGTTTGTAACAACACCTGAAGATAAAGTAACTCCGGTAATAGTTGTTGAAATATATCCCGGTTTCGAAAACAGTACACTGTATGTCCCACCCGGAGAAGGAATCCCTGTTTTATAATCACCTGTGATAGTTGAAAAATCTTTTCCATTTGTAGTTAAAATTTCAACCTTAACACCAGTAATAGGAAGCCCTGATGTAAAATCTGTTACCACTCCTTCTAAATAACAAGCTCGAACATAAGTTGGTGTAAAAACAAAAAGTCCTTCATTAATATTTGAAACCACAATTGTTCCGGAAGGTAAAAATGGATAAACTCCCCAAGCTCCAAGCTCTCCGCTACAAATAGAAGCATAGGTATCATACTTCCCAACTTCAATCATATTTTGTGGACGACTAACATCCGTTATTGTAAATCCTTCGGTATACCATGATGTTACGGCATAATCATTTCCGCCAACATTAATTATATGAACATTGTGAACATAAGCATTCGAACCCGAATTGGTTTGAATTCTATCCAATTCACTAATACTTCCTAAGTTGGAAACATCATACGCTGTTAAGTATGAATTAGCTGTTTCGTCAGTAGTAAATAATACTTTACTGTTTTGTGATAGCCAAGTATTGTGAGTAAAGTTATTTGGTGTTGATTGATTTGCTAATTCTACCGGTGCCAATTTATTTGTAAAATCTACTACCGAGAAAAACCCATTATAAATATGCCCACCATATAAGGTATCGTTTCTTACATAACCATCATGCACATAAGGCGAAACAATGTTTTGATAATTGCCTGCATAAACAGGATTCCAAGGGTCTGTAATGTCTGCCACTAATGCACCGCCACTAAACAAATTACTTCCATACAAATACACAAAATTTTTATCTATGTGTAAAGCATGAATAGTTCCTAAAGTTCCCCCTCCTGCTCCTGCAATTGTTGGAGCCCAAGTTCGAGACACAACTCCTGCCGTATTTGGTAAGCTGCTCATATTAATAATTTGCAATCCACCACCACCTTCAGTAGTAACGTAAGCATATTTACCTCTCACTTTAATTTCTCTCCACAAATTATTTATTCCGGGAACTTGCAAAACCTGCACAGGTGCAGCTGGATTTGTAACGTCTACTATCGACATTCCTTGTGATGCTCCAACCAAAGCATATTCATTCCCTAATGAATCGACATAACCGCAAATATTTGCACAAGTTTGTCCGGGATAAGCCAATGATGAACGTAAGGCAACATTTAACTGAGCAGATGAATTTGTTGCAAATGCAAAAATACCAACAACTCCTAAAAATAATTTTTTGAATTTCATTTATTTATAATTTTTTATTTAAGGGATGATTTTGTACCACCAATTACGGGGTTTTATTTGAAAAAAACAAAAAGAAAGTGACAAAATCTACCAATTCTCCTAAAAAAAGGGTGAATACACAAATAATTATTACAAAAAAAACGGAGCGAAATAGAATGTTTTTTTTCCTAACAACAAACAGCTACATTTTTTTGTACTTTTACACTACAAACAAAATATACAATTAAGCCAATGAGCCATCTAGTAGCCCCTTCCATCCTATCAGCCGATTTTGCAAACATTCAACGTGATGTTGAAATGATTAATAACAGCGAAGCAGATTGGTTTCATGTGGATGTTATGGATGGAATGTTTGTTCCAAATATTTCTTTTGGTTTTCCGGTAATAAAAGCCATTAAAAAACATGCGAAAAAGCCATTGGATGTGCATTTGATGATTAATGATCCTGATAGATATTTACAAACTTTTAAAGAAGCTGGAGCAGATGTGTTGACGGTTCATATAGAAGCATGCCATCATTTACACAGAACAATTCAAGCCATAAAAGCATTGGGAATGAAAGCCGGAGTGGCAATTAATCCGCATACAACTGCAAATTCTTTAATGGATATTATTGAAAATGTTGATTTGGTTTGTATAATGAGTGTGAATCCGGGATTTGGTGGCCAAAAATTTATTGAGAATACCTATCATAAAATTTATTCGATTCAAGAAATGATTCGTGCAACCAAATCGAAAGCACTTATAGAAATTGATGGAGGAGTGGATCTAAAAAACTACACTAAATTAATTGAAGCAGGTGCTGATGTACTTGTAGCAGGAAATACAGTATTTTCATCAAGCGACCCTAGTAAGACGATTGCAGACTTGAAAAAAGTATAAACTTCCATTACGGATTTAAAAAAAAATCGACTCCACCAATAAATGTTATTTTGTTTTGACTCATCCGGCTACTCCTGTCTAAAATAATACAAAGCAGAAAGATCCACCAAATGCACATCTTTATAATAAAAGTTCAGAATTTCTTTATACGAATAATTTAAGTCCGCCATTCGCATTGCTCCTTCCTGGCAAAGGCCAACACCATGTCCATAACCTTTTCCATTAAAAATAATAAATTCACCTTGTTGTTCAACAGAAAAATAAGTTGATTTTAATTGGAAATCTGCTCTAATAATTTTTAATGGAATTTTCAAATCTTTATCAGTAAAATAAATAGCTCTACCATTTGGTTGAGTAAAAGTGGTTGCATCGTTTAATTTTAAACTGTCGTCCACAGGATATTTGTGTTTTAACTGCAAATAGGCTTTCCAATCTTCCAAAGGAATATTT
>JAYVZC010000416.1:0-2870 GCA_043783695.1 Bacteroidota bacterium | reverse complement strand
TTAGGAATTGGACATGGCGATGAGGTTATTATTCCTGCAAACACATTTATTGCAACAGCATGGGGAGTTTCTCATGCCGGAGCAACACCGGTATTTATAGATTGTGATGCTAACAATTGGGAAATTGATCCTGCAAACATTGAAAAAGCAATTACCTCTAAAACAAAAGCTGTTATTGGTGTTCATCTGTATGGGCAGCCTTTCGACATTAAAGCCGTTCAAGAGATATGCAAGAAACATAATTTGTTTTTGATTGAAGATGCGGCGCAGGCACAAGGTGCTCGCTACAATGAAAAAACAGTAGGTACATTTGGAGAAATGGCTTGTTATAGTTTTTATCCGGGAAAAAATTTGGGCGCATGTGGAGAAGCAGGTGGTTTAACAACTAACAATGAGAAGTACACAAAGCATTTACAATCATTAAGAAATCATGGAAGTGTTGTAAGATATTTTCACGATGAGATTGGATACAATTACAGAATGGGCGGATTGGAAGGAGCTTCTCTTTCTGTTAAATTAAAATACCTGGAAAGCTGGAATAATCGCCGCAGAGAAATAGCAACACGTTACCAAACCGAAATAAAAAATCCGAAGATTAAAATGCAGTCAAAACCTGAATGGTCAGACGGTGTTTATCATTTGTTTGTTGTTACAACAGAAAATAAAGAAGCATTTGTGAAGCATTTGGATGATAACGGCATTGTTGCTGCATTCCACTACCCCGTACCATGTCACTTACAAAAAGCTTATGCTCACTTAGGTTACAAACAAGGAGACTTCCCTAATTCAGAGTATTTAGCTACACATTGCGTTTCATTACCAATGTTTGCTGAGTTAGGCAATGAAGATGTGAATAAGGTTATTGAAACTATTAATAACTACTAACTAATGAAAGACCTGTTGATATTTCCATACAACGGGAATGGGCTTGAGGCACTTGATTGCCTTGGTGCTGAGTTTAATTTTCTTGGATTTATTGATGATACTCCCGAAAAACAAGGGGTTAGTCGGTTTGGTTTTGAGGTGTTTTCGCGAGAGATATTAAGTAAATACCCTAATGCCTTAATTTTAGCCGTACCGGGAAGTCCTAGCAGTTATTCAATCAGAAAAAAAATCATTGACGATTTAGAAATTTCTCCCGAACGTTTTACAACAGTAATTCATCCAAAAGCATCTGTCTCTCCATTTGCAAAAATTGGAAAAAATACGCTGTTAATGTCGGGTGTAGTTCTTACAAGTAACTGCGTAATTGGTGATCATGTTTGTATTCTTCCAAATACAGTTGTTCATCACGATTCTACTATTGGAGATTTTACATTAATAGGGTCAAATGTTACAATTGCCGGAAACACTTCTGTTGAGAATAATTGTTACATAGGAAGTGGCACAAGCGTTATCAATGGCATCTGTATTGGTGAGCATAGTTTGGTTGGGATGGGAACCAATGTTATAAAAAGTATTCCTAAATATTCAAAAACAGTTGGAAATCCGGCAAGCATATTATGACAGAGAAAGTTTCCATAATAATTCCGTTTTTGAATGAAGAAGAAAATATTCCTTTCTTAACTGAAAGTCTAAGGAATTATTTTTCTGCAAAAAAAGATTTTGAAACAGAAATATTGTTTGTAAATGATGGTTCTACCGATAATTCAATAGAAGTATTAAAGCAACAAATACATGTTGGTTACGAATGCAAAATCATTTCCTTATCCAAAAACTTTGGATCACATGCTGCACTCAGGGCGGGTATCATGCATGCTTCCGGGACACAAATCTGCTTTATATATGCAGACCTTCAGGATCCTTTAAATTTAATAGACAGACTTTTTGAGGAAACTAAAAAAGGTAATGACATTTGCTGGGCTACCCGCGAAGGAACAGAGAATGGTTTTTTTGAAAAAACTTTTTCAAAAACTTATTCGTTTATGATGAAAAAATATGCAATATCAACTTATCCCGAAAAAGGATTTGACATTGTAATGTTTAGTAAAAAAGTTCAAACATTTGTTAATCAAAACATAGAGTCTAACTCATCAATTTTTTTGCAAATACTTACATTGGGTTTCAAACAAACAGCTATTTATTATAAAAAAGAATCCAGAAAAAAAGGTAAATCAAAATGGACAATCAGTAAAAAGATAAAACTATTTATTGATTCGTTTGTTGCCTTTTCGTATGCACCAATACGGTTTGTAACCATTATTGGGATATTTTTGTTTTTACTGGGATTGTTTTGGAGCACATACATTATTGTACGTAAATTAGTATACAATGATTTGGAAAGCGGATGGCCTGCATTGATATCAATTTTAATGTTAGGTTTTGGAATTACAAACATATCGCTAGGTATTATTGCAGAATATATTTGGCGCACTTTAGACAGTTCAAGAAAAAGACCAGTATTTATAATTAACGAAATAATAGACATTAAAAACAAATGACGCCCTTACATATACTCGTAACAGGAGGAGCAGGATTTATTGGATCCCACCTTACAGATAAATTATTATCGCTAGGCCATAAAGTAAGTGTACTTGATAATTTGGTTAATGGAAAAGAAACCAATTTAACAGAAGCAAACACATCTGCAAATTTCAAATTCATTAAAGGAGATATTCTGGATAAAAAAACGTGTGATAATGTTACAAAAGATATTGACATTGTATATCATTTAGCTTGCTTAGGAGTAAGGCATTCGTTACACAGTCCTCTTGAAAATCACAGGGTAAATGCAGAAGGAAGTTTGAATATGCTGGAGGCAGCACGTTCGAATAAGGTAAAGCGTTTCTTTTATATTTCTACTTCTGAAATTTATGGTGACATTAAACAATTTCCGATAGATGAAAATGGAATTCCTTTGCCTAAAACTG
>JAYVZC010000415.1:0-2870 GCA_043783695.1 Bacteroidota bacterium | reverse complement strand
CACAAACAATAAAAATGAAACCAAATTTCTTTTCATAATCCTCATTGCCTTTTGCTAAAGCTTGCAAAACAGTTTGATTAGCCGTATTGACGGCAGCTTGTTCTCCACCTGCCCACTCTTTAGTAGAGGCAAATTTTTTCTCTAAATTTTTTAAGTCACCAATTTTTGGGTGATGCGTGAAAGCTTCTAAACCATCAGCTTTACTACATTTTTGCCATACTTCATCGGATGTTGCCACCAAATCGTGCAAATTTTTAAATGGTCTTTGCTCACTCAATTTTTTTGCCCAGTTAGCAGATCCACAACATTTGAACAATTCATCAGTGGCTGCTTGTGGTTTCATGCTATTTAATTTTGCTATTGTCATATTTTATTTTTTAATATACCACGGAGACACTGAGGGCACAGAGAATCACGGAGATTTTTATGTATTTTATCGACTTACCGCAGAGAAACATTTAGTTCACTGAGATTAATTTTTAGGCAATTTAGAAAATTCTTCCGTAACAAGTGATACTAATTGTTCTTTTATGTTTTCGCTATGAAAGTTTATCAGCAATCCTTTTGGTTTTCCGGTAAGTTTTAAATAAGATAAAAGTTGTGCTTTGTATAGTGGAATCATTTTTTCTACAGCTTTTTCTTCTACAATGATCAGGTCGTTTACAAGTAAATCGAGTTTTAAACTACCTCCTAAATCTTTTCCTTTATAGTGAACCGGCACATAAACCTGAGACTTTACAACTAACCCCACACTTTTCATTTCATCAATAAAACACGACTCATAAACAGATTCCAGCAATCCTGGTCCAATATGTTTATGAACTTCAATTGCACAACCAATTATCGTATATGAAATTTCGTTTATGTATTTCTGAGTAATCATCTCTGTGCTTCTCTATGGTCTCCGTGTCTCTGTGGTTACTTTTATTTTATAAACCCAAATAAACGCAAACGACTTATTCCTCCATCAGGAAAAATATTTAATCGAATGTGTGTAAATGAATCTTTGCTTGCTATTTCTTTTTCAAAATAATGTTCGTGATCTGCCTGTAATTTAGTTTTAGGTAAAATTTCTGTCCACTTTAAATCCGATGATGAAAAATCAATATTATTTTCACTCACATTTATTCCTTCAATAGAACAGGTGTCCGGAAAGTTTCCTTTGAAATGACACGTATCCACTAAAATTTTTGAGATCTCTCCTTTATGAGCTAACTTAACAACTACCCAATCTCGATTGTTAGGAGTTCTGTTTCGTTTGGTTTCCCAGCCATCACCCATGTTTACGCCTCGTCCCGGCATAATTAAATTATCCATGTGGCTAAAAAACATATCGTTGCAAAGAATAGATTTTGCTCCATTAACGGCAGATGCCAAGTCAATTAATTCATCCTCTTTTACAAGACTCCAGTTTTTATAAACTTCACCATAAACTTTTAATCGTGCAACTCCACCATCCGGAAAAATATTTAAACGTAAGTGAGTCCAGATTTCATTATTTTTTACTTCAAAGAAATTTTGACTTCCCGGATCTAAATGAGACTTAGTAGTAATTTCTGTCCAAACAACTTTATCAGACAATAAATAATCGTTGGATGGATTTCCTTCTATATTGCAAACTTCAACAGATGCAAATGGAGGATGATTCCCTAAGAAAAAATGAGTGTCGATATCTAAACCTTTAATAATTCCAGCAGCACCTAATTGAATAATACACCAATCGTGACCCGGCGTTCTTTTTCTTCTGGATTCCCATCCATCCATCCATTTTCCTCTATCCGTATACTTATCTGCAATAAAAATTCCACGCCCGTCTTTTAATAAATTCTCTTTTTCAGCAAAAAAATCATCACTACAAACTAACGCTTTAGCACCTAATTTTTCGGAAGCTAAATTTATTAATGAAGTGTATTTCGGTTTTTCAGTTTTTATAATTTCCATTTATATGATGTTATTTATTTTGTAATGAACCAGTTTATGTGGGTAAAAATTTTAAACCACATAGTTACATAGAAAAAAATAAAAAAGTTAAAGGTTAATCGAGAAACTTGCGTTTTCACATAGTATACTATATGATAAGCGAAGCTCTATCCGTAACTTCAAACAATTTTAAATTGCCAATGTTAGTTTTTGCAGAATTATTTATTTTTTAGAATTATTTTTCCAACGGGTGAAGATACAAATTTTCCATTTTCGTACACTTTTTTTCCAGCTACATAGGTTTGTTTTACAACACCCGTTAATTCCTCTCCTTCATAAGGAGTAATTTTATGTTTGAAATGAATGTCATTTTTGGTAACCGTAAATTTTTGCTCAGGATCCCAAACAACAATGTCAGCATCAAAACCTTCTTTAATCAAACCTTTTGATTTATCAAATCCAATAAATTTTGAAACATTCGTACTCATTAACTTTAAAACATCTGCGATAGAAAAACCTCTTTTTTTAGCTTCTGTCCAAATGATAGGTAATGAAAACTGAATGCTTGAAATGCCGCCCCAGGCGAGTTTTAAATTTCCGCTTGCTATTTCTTTTAACTCCGGAGTAGAAGGAGAATGATCCGTCACAATAAAATCAATTATTCCGTCTTTCAATGCTAACCATAGTTTGTCGTTATTCTCTTTTTCCCGAATGGGAGGCGCGCATTTAAATAAAGTATTATTATTGGGTATATTTTCCGAACAAAAATAAAGATACTGTGGGCAAGTTTCAACCGTTAATGGAAGTCCTTTTGCTTTAGCGGCTTTTATTTTTTCAATTGAATTGGCCGACGATAAATGCACAATATGTATGGGCGTTATAAATTCCTCACAAAGTGCAATAAGTTGGTCAATCGCATTATCTTCCCAAATTTTAGGGCGAGATTTAAG
>JAYVZC010000414.1:0-2872 GCA_043783695.1 Bacteroidota bacterium | reverse complement strand
CAATCATCGCATAATTTGATTTGATTTTTAAAGGGTGGGAATTAGCAAAACAAATAGCTTAAAAGATGTGTCCACACCGTAGCTGCCGGCAGGCAGGTATTCTATCCGTTAATAACGATTTTTTTCAGAAATTCTTTTCCAAATCCGCCTTTCAAAAAAAGTTCACGCTTTCGAGCAGAATTCCTATCAATTGTTTCTTCGGTATATATTAATTCCCATGGAATAAAACCCTTTGTAGATTTTGTTTTGCCACTATTATGATGAATTAATCGTTTGTTGACGGCCTCCGTCATTCCAACATATATTCTTCCATCTTTTGCACTTTGAATGGCATATACCCACATATGAAATAAAATAATTTGTGTGGTCTCGCCCAGAATCCCTGCCTGCCTGCCGGCAGGGAACTGGGATCAAAAGTTTAGGAAACTCCAAATTTATGTTTTCTAATAACACCTAACTCTTACAAAATCAGCAGAATAAAATTTATCGTGATTTTCTTTTGTTAGATATTTGTGAGACTAATCATTAAATCTATTAGAAATCATCCTCAAAATAAACTTGTAGTTTCGAGAGGAATCGAACCTCCATCAAGGCTTTAGGAAAGCCCTATTCTATCCATTGAACTACGAAACCATTATAATAATAAAAGAACTAAACAGGGGTAATTATAAAGTTTAACTCACACCTTGAACTACGATACCTTGATTTTAAAGGAATGTAAAGGTACTAAATTTTATAGAATTCCATCTTGTTATTTACTGAATTATTAGTATTTTTAGATGCTTAAAAATAAGCTCTAAATAGTTAAATGGAATTTACAGCAAAACAAATAGCCGATTTATTAGGCGGTACAATTGAAGGCAACGGAGACGTTGTTGTATCTAGCCTTGCTAAAATTGAAGAGGGCAAATATGGAAGTTTATCATTTTTATCAAACACCCTTTACACTCCTTACATATACGAAACGGATGCATCAGTTGTTATCGTAAATAATGCATTAACGCTCGACAAACCTGTAAAATCAACTCTTACACTTATTCGTGTGGAGGATTCTTATACCAGTTTTGCTAAATTATTAGAAGTTTACCATCAAACCAAACACAATAAAAAAGGAATTGAACAACCATCCTTTATCTCTGAAAGTGCTAAACTAGGAAACGACTGTTATGTTGGAGCTTTTGCATACATTGGTGAAAATGTAAAAATTGGTAACAATGTAAAAATTTACCCTCATTGTTATATTGGAGATAATGTTACTATTGGCGATGATTGTGTGTTTTTTTCAGGAGTAAAAATTTATTACGATTGTGTAATTGGCAACGATTGCACCATTCATGCAAGCACTGTTGTTGGCAGCGATGGATTTGGATTTGCTCCTAGCGCAAAAAATAATTACAAAAAAGTTCCGCAAATTGGTAATGTAGTGATTGAAGACCATGTAGAAATTGGCTCCAACACTTCTATTGATAGAGCAACAATGGGTTCTACAATTATTCGTAAAGGTTCAAAATTGGATAATCTAGTACAAATTGCGCACAATGTTGAATTGGGTGAAAATTGTATTTTGGCCGGAGGTTCGTTTGTTGCAGGTTCTACTAAATTGGGAAACAATGTAATGATGGGCGGACAAGCCGGAGTTATAGGACATTTAACAATTGCCAATGATGTTAAAATTGCAGGACAATCCGGAGTTGGAAATAGTATTGATATTGAAGGATTAGTAGTACAAGGCTCTCCTGCTTTTCCAATTGGAGAATTTCAACGTAGCTATGTGCTTTTTAGAAGTTTCAAAAAATTGAGCGACCGAATTTGGGCACTTGAAAAAGAAATAAAAAATTTAACCCTTCCTAAATAATCTCTGCTATTATCATTTATGACTCCAACTAAATTTATAGATGTTGATAAGGTGCTAAGAGAAAAAGCTCCCGGACTAAAGAAATGGATGCCTCGCTTTGTTCTTAATTGGTTGAAACGAAAACTCCACGAAGACGACATCAATGAAATGATGATTGACTTAAAAAATATTTATGGTGTTGAATTTAATAACAGAGGATTAGAAAAATTAGGTGCGAAAATAGAATCTACCAACTCCCATTTTATTCCCAAAGAAGGCGGAATTATATTGGCTGCGAATCATCCATTGGGCGGGCTCGATGGAATGGCTTTTGTTAAAACCATTGCCGTTATTCGCCCCGATATTCATTTCGTTGTAAACGATGTTCTTAAAAATTTAAAAAATTATGGCGATGTTTTTATCGGCATCAATAAAATAAAAACCACCTCCGCAACTTCACTTCGAACCATCGAAAGCGTTTTAATGACCGAAGAAGCGATCGGATTTTTTCCTGCAGGATTAGTTTCTCGAAAGCAAAACGGGGTAATTATGGATTTAGATTGGAAAAAAAGTTTTGTTACACAAGCCATTGACCACAAACGAATGATTGTGCCTGTATTTATTGAGGGACAAAACTCTAGATTCTTTTACAATTTTGCTAGATTTCGTAAACGCATCGGTATAAAGGCAAACATTGAAATGCTTTTTTTACCGGATGAAATGTTTAAGCAAAGAGGGCACACTATTAGGGTTCATTTCAGCAAAGCCTTTGACCCTGCTATTTTAGATAAAAGAAAATCGCATAAAGGTTGGGCCGATCACATAAAAAAATTCATCTATTCAGAAGAATTCAAAAAAGGAATTTCGTTTGAAGAGTATATGAATATGTAATACCAATTAACATTCTCTTAGTTTCAGAATAAAAAATTTATTGTTTTCATTAGACTTTATATAAGTTAAAATGTTATGAGCATAAAGATATAGATAAGTATTTGATGGCTGTTGTTTTGTGATAGAAATTTTTTTTTAGCTATGCAT
>JAYVZC010000413.1:0-6850 GCA_043783695.1 Bacteroidota bacterium | reverse complement strand
GTGGGAATAGTAGTTTAACTATTGAAAATTAATGATTTAGGATATTGCTTTCCAATCATTATTCATTGGAAATCCTCTCAGAAACTCAATTGTAGCCATCTTCTTCTTTCCGGCCAATTGCAGTTCATGCACTATAATATAACCATCTTTTACCGCAATCTTTAAAAAGCTTTTTGAATCAGTAATAATGGCACTTGTAGCAAATGTATGTGTAGTAATTTTTTTTTCTGTTTTGAATAGTTTCACAGAATAGTTTTTCCCTTCAGGAGAAATAAAGTTTGAAAAGGCTGCTGGATATGGGCTTAAGCCACGAATAAAATTGTGTATTTCTGTTGCATTTTTATTCCAGTCTATTTTGCAATCTTCTTTAAATAATTTTGGTGCATGCTTTTTTTGTTCAGCATTTGTAATTAATTCATTCTGACTTATTTGAGGATACTTATTTTCATCGATTGCTTTTACTGTTTTCAAAACTAAATTTGCTCCGATAATCATTAAGCGATCATGAATTTCTCCAGCAGTTTCATTTTCTCCAATCGGAGTCTTTTCTCTAAAAATAATTTTACCGGTATCAATTTCATGTTGAAGGAAAAAGGTAGAAACACCTGTTTGTTTTTCTCCATTAATCACTGCCCAGTTAATTGGAGCAGCACCTCTGTATTGTGGCAATAATGAGCCATGTAGGTTAAATGTTCCAATTTCTGGCATCGTCCAAACAACTTCCGGCAACATTCTAAATGCAACTACAATTTGTAAATCTGCTTTTAAATCTCGGAGCTGTTGTAAGAAATTTTCGTTTTTTAATTTTTCTGGTTGAAGAATATTTAGTCCTTTTTCTAAAGCATATTTTTTTACTGCCGATTCTTGAACTTGCTGTCCGCGACCCGCTGGTTTATCAGGAACAGTAATTACACCAATAATGTTATAATTGTTTTTTACTAATATATCAAGCGACTCCACCGCAAATTCCGGTGTGCCCATAAAAACTATTCTCAGCTGACTCATTCTTTTACTTTAATATATATTCAATAATAAATACAATATGCTTAAGTTTGTTTTAATTATCTGAATGTAAAACTAGAAATAATTTCAGAGCAAAAAACGTAATATGATTTCAGTCAAACAAATAAAATTAGTACTCGGTCCTTTATTGGCTGCTGTTATTTATTTCGGATTTGATTTGATGCCAGGCAGTCCTATGGTTACCAAAATGGCTGCCGTTACTGTTTGGATGGCCGTTTGGTGGTTAACAGAAGTGGTTCATTTGGCTGTTACAGCATTATTACCAATGATACTTCTTCCTGTTTTAGGAATTGCAGATTCAAAAACAACTGCTTTTCAATATATGGATCCCATCATTTTTCTTTTTATCGGAGGATTTATTATTGCTTTTGCAATCGAAAGGTGGCATTTGCATCAACGTATTGCATTAAAAATTTTAATGCTGGTTGGAACAAGCCCTGCTAGAATATTATTTGGAGTAATGCTAACGTCTTATTTAATCTCCATGTGGATTTCAAATACTGCAACAGTTATGATGTTGTTATCTGCGGTATTAGCTGTAATTGTACAAATCGAACAACATTTTAAAGAAGAACATCATTCTCATAAAATGGCTTCTGCATTATTAATTGGATTGGCGTATTCTGCAACAATAGGGGGCATGGCTACCTTAGTTGGTACTCCCACCAATATGATTTTTTTAAGAGAGTATTCAGAAAAATTCCCTGACAATAACGACATGAACTTTTTTGCATGGTTCAAAATTGGTTTTCCTATTTCTATTGTTTTTTTATTCATGGCATTTTTTGTTTTGAAAAAAATGTTCATCAAAAAGGGAGTGAAGTTGAATATCGATAAATCTTATTTTTCTGATGCATATAAACGTTTGGGTAAAATAACCTCAGATGAAAAAATGGTTTCCATTGTTTTTATTCTTACAGCATTACTTTGGTTTACTCGTGCTGATATTGATTTTGGAATTTTTAAGATGAAAGGCTGGAGTAATCTGTTCCCCAATAAAGATTTCTTACAAGACAGTACTGTAGCTATTTTTATGGCTGTTCTGCTTTTTTTAATTCCATCTAAAACTGAAAAGGGAAGAGCATTAATTACCTGGCAGGAAACTTCTAAATTACCATTTGGAATAATTCTTTTATTTGGTGGTGGATTTGCACTGGCAAAAGGATTTGAACTTTCTGGTTTGAGCAATTGGCTATCAACACAATTAAAATTTACACCTGATACTAATATTTATTTATTGATTTTTGGAATGTGTATTTTGATAACAATTATTAGTGAATTTGCTTCCAATGTTGCATGTATTCAATTAATGTTACCTATTTTAATTGTGATTCAACACAGCATGAATATTAATCCACTTCTATTAATGATTCCCGCAACACTTGCTTCATCATTGGGGTTTATGTTGCCAGTTGCTACAGCGCCTAATACCATTGTGTTTGGAAGTAATCGTTTGCGAGTAAATGATATGTTAAAAGCAGGTTTTGCACTTGACACAATCGGAATTTTGTTAATAACCTTGTCGATATACTTTATAAGAATGATGTTCTGAATTTAAAAAAATATTGTATTTTTATTCTCATAGATAAATGTTTAACTAAAAGCTTTACCACAACAATTATTGCTATTAATAATTGGTATAGGCAAAGAAAAGCAAAACTTACATTAATTAATTCGAGGCATGATTTTGTAAAAATAATATTTTAAAAATAAAAAAATATGAAAAAAATTACTCTTACTTTTCTTGCATTCAGCTTTTTTGCTACAGGGATTAATGCGCAAGACAAATCATTTCAAAAAGGGACAATTGCTGTTGATTTAGGAATTGGTTTTGCTGTATATGGAACAAAATCGCATGAAGAATATAATTCTCAAGTGTGGAATGGCACAAGTTTTAGCACTGTTCGAATAAAAAAAGATACAACTGATGGTGCCGCATCTACTATAATTCCTGTATCTGTTGAATATGGTGTTACAAATTGGTTAGGTGTAGGAGCGCGTTTTGGGTATTCTAAATATATTGCAAATGCAGATTCTACTAATAATAACATAAAACCTACTGTTAGAGGACTTGATGTGGATTTAGTTTTGAATTTTCATTTGGTAAAAACAAAACGTTTTGATATGCCAATCAATTTAATTGTTGGGTATTCAAAATTTAATTACAAAGCTAACAATCCGAATACAAGCCCTGTAGGTTTTCCTGATAATGGTAATTCAATGGCAAAAGATAATGGTTTAAACTATGGAATATCTTTGGTTCCAAGAATTTATTTTGGTGACCATATTGGTATGTTTTTTAATATAGGTTATATGGGTTATTATTACCCAAGTATTACTTTTTCAGATAACTCAGATTCAAATTTGAATGATAATAATAATCAAGATCAAAAATTTAAACTCAAAGGAAATGGTTTTAATTTAGGGATTGGACTTATTGGCAAATTCTAATATTTTTATTTATAAATTTAAAGGCATTGAAATTAGATTTCAATGCCTTTTTTTACGGAGATTATAAAATTTATATTACATTTTTTCCATTAAAATTTTGTAAAGTTCTACCATAGCATCAATGTCTTTTTTATAAACTTTTTCGTCTGGTGTATGTACATTGTCTTCAGGAGCTCCGATAAAACACCAATCCCAAGGGTATTCCGCCATCTGCAACTCTTTTGCATCACTTCCTCCCGAACCTTCTACTTCTAATTGAAACGAAATTTTTGTTTTTTTAGCAATTGCAATAATTTTATCGACATAACTTTTTCTTGGAATTAAACTATCTCGTAAAGAAATAGCAACTCCTTTGCCATGCGGAACACCTTCTGTTACCCAAGTAATATCAGAAATAATTGCTTGGTGTACTTTATATTTTTCATAAATAAATTTCTGAATAAAAGAAACCGTTCCTCCGCCATGTTCTTCATAACAAGAAAAAACAATAATTCCGTCTTTTAATGTTTCTGCAACATGTAGCGCATTCCAAACGCCCAGACGATTATCCATATAACAACATTGAACCGATTCTTTTGTTTCTCGCCAATTTGGTTTGAAGGTAAGTTCTGTTCCTCTGTCAATATCACGTTTGTATTTGTAAAAAATGTTTCCTTCTTTATCTACAACTAGTTTACATTCAATTTTTCCTTTGCTGTCTTTACCAACTAAGTCGATTCCGTCAATTAAGCGTGGACCGCCAATTTTTACAAGCTGTTTGCCATACCTTACGGTAAATCCAATGCTGTCCAAATGTGCGAATATGGCTGTCTTCGGTTTTCCAAAAACCAAAACAATGCAATCTTGAAAATCATGTCCGGAATATATTTTTGGTTTTACTTTCCAGTTTTTTTTATTTTTATCAATATACTTTAACAGGAACTTTGTCATTCCTGCCTCATTTCCTGATGGTGCATGAATAGCACACATTTCTTTTAATAGCTTCATAAATAAATTTTATAGGTAAATATACAAATTGTTAAACGCTAAATATTTTTTATAGTTAAATGTGTGTCTTCAAATAGCATAATAGACTACTAAGATAGCGTCTTTTCTGTTTCATAAATTTGATTAAAAAAAATTTGTTTTTTAATTAGAATAGTATAATTTAGCTAAAATTTTAAAACATGCTACTTGGTTATATTGATATTGAATCCATTTCTCAGAAAATGGTTTTGGAATCCAATTTGGAAAGTGTGCTAATTGTAGAAAACCTTATTTCACAGGCAAAAAAGGAGTATGTTATTTCTGAAGAAAATTACAATTATATTTGGATTGCCTTAAACGAAGCGGTATCAAACGCTATTAAGCATGGTAATAAATTCAATCCCAATAAAAAAATTCGTTTGACGGTTGAAACAAAGGAAGACCGTTATTTATGTTTCACAATTAAAGATGAAGGCGAAGGCTTTGATCCAACAAATATTCCTGATCCTACAATCCCTGATAGAATAGCAGAACCCAATGGTAGAGGCGTATTTTTAATTAACAAATTAGCTGATATTGTGAATTACACTGAAAACGGAACTTGTGTTGAAATAGGTTTTGATTTGTATAAAAATTAAAAATTACTTCACATAAAAAAGTAACTTATCTCCACTAATATTTTCTTTGATTACTGGCTGTTGCTTCATAACAGGAGCATTTACACCTTTCCCAAGTGTTTTTTCTGAAATAAATACCCTTGCCGAATCCCACAAACCGGCATCAATAAAGCTATTTAAAATATTTTCTCCTCCTTCAATAATTAAGGATTGAATGTTTCTTTTGTACAATTCTTCTAAAACTTGAGGAATAACAGCCTTTTCGAAATCAATTTTTACAAATTCTAAATTATTTTGTGAAGGTTCATTTACGGATGTGAAAATAAGAGTTGGAGTACTTTTGTCAAACAAATTAAATTGTTTTGGAATCCGAAGCCATTTGTCAACCGTAATTCTTAATGGATTTTTTCCTTTCACTTCTCTAACCGTTAATTGAGGATTATCCAACAAAGCAGTGTTTGTCCCAATCATAATGGCTTGTTCCTGGCTTCTCCATAAATGCAATAATTTTTTTGAATCGGAATTGCTTATTTGAATTGGTTTAGAAGTGTTTTCTTCGTTTCTCTTTGCATCAATGAATCCATCAGCTGTTTGTGCCCATTTAAGAATAACATAAGGACGCTTTTTTTCGTGATAGGTATAAAAACGTTTGTTTAATTGTTTACATTCTTCTTCCAATATGCCCACTTTTACATCTATTCCAGCTTTCGCGAGTTTCTCAATTCCTTTTCCTGAAACCAACGAATTTGTATCAATGGCTCCAATAACTACATTTGGAATTTTATGTTCCACAATTAAATCGGCACAAGGAGGTGTTTTTCCAAAGTGGGAGCAAGGTTCAAGGTTAACGTAAAGTGTTGATCTTTTTAAAAGTTCTTTATTTTGAACAGCATTGATAGCATTTACTTCTGCATGCGCTTGTCCGTATTGTTCATGATAGCCTTCGCCAATAATTTCACCATCGCACCCAATCACGCATCCTACCATTGGGTTTGGTGCTACTTGCCCTAAACCTTTTACTGCCAAATCAAGACAGCGTTTCATATATGTTTCGTGATTGCTCATTTTTAGATGTTCAGGTTTAATACTATTCTTACCTTTGCGAAGGTATGAAAATTGCTTCAAATAAAATTAAAGACATTTTACAATTCTTTCGTAAAGAGCTTAAAAATGTATACGAAAATAATGAGTTGGACATCATTATTGATTATTGTTTCAAATTCTATTTAAACATGAGCCGTGCTGATTTTATTTCTAAATCAGAGGATACGGTTAGTGAATCGGAATTACTAAAATTTAATTTTGCTATTAAAGATTTAAAAAAAAATAAACCCATTCAATATATTTTAGGGGAAGCTGATTTTTATCGTTTGAAATTTAAAGTGAATGAACATGTATTAATTCCTCGCCCCGAAACAGAAGAATTAGTCCATTTAATAATTAAGGACACCAAAATGGAATCGCCTGTAATTATTGATATTGGTACAGGTAGTGGATGTATTCCAACTGCATTAAAAAAAAATATTCCATCAGCAAGAGTTTCAGCAATGGATATTTCAAATGAAGCACTAGAAATAGCAAAACAAAATGCAAAGTTAAATGGAGTAGAAGTAGAGTTTATTTTAGATGACATATTAAATCCTAAATCAATTGTCACCCAGAGCGGAGTTGAAGGGCGACATCCGCCATACCTCTTTGATATCATTGTTAGCAATCCTCCATACATATGCATTTCTGAAAAAGAAACCATGCATAAAAATGTTTTGAATTACGAACCGCATATTGCTCTTTTT
>JAYVZC010000412.1:0-6863 GCA_043783695.1 Bacteroidota bacterium | reverse complement strand
TTATTTACAGAACGTAAAAGTAAACTTTATAAACGATTGAATTTATTTGGGAATGAACAGAAATAAATTAAATACAATTTTATATTTTCTTTGGACAAAAAAAATCTTATTTGTTCTTGCATTGCTATGTCCTACTCTATTCTACGGACAATCAGAAAAAAAACATTTGAAAGATGGAAATGAATCTTATAACAAATCGGATTATAGCAATGCAGAAAAAGAATACAGTAAAGCATTAAACAAAAACAAAGATTCTTATAAAGGTTCATTTAACTTAGGAGATGCTTATTACAAACAAGGGAAATATGAAGAAGCGGCTAATCAGTTTCAATTATTGACTCACAGTGCAACATCCAAAGATACATTAGCAAAGGCCTTTCATAACTTAGGGAATTCATTATTAAAATCAAAAAAATATCAGGAAAGTGTTGATGCTTACAAAAATGCCTTGAAAAATAATCCGGATGATCTGGATACTCGTTATAACCTAGCCTATGCTCAACAATTCTTAAAACAGCAACAACAAAAAAAAGATAAAAAAGACGAAAAAAAGAAGGAAGACAAAAAAGAAAAAAAGGACGACAAGAAAAACGAGAAAAAGGATGATAAAAAAGATAAAGAGAAGCAAGACAAAGAAAAAGAAGAACAGCAGAAAAATAAAATTTCCAAAGAAGATGCACAACGATTATTAGATGCTTTGCAAAATGATGAAAAAAATCTTCAGAATAAAATGAAGAAAGAAAAAGTGAAAGGGAGTAAGAAAGAAATTGAGAAGGATTGGTAGATATTAAGTAGACAATAGGAAGTAGATCGCGAGGTTTCACTCGCGATGGCGAGCAGAGCCTCGCCACAATAGACAAAAAAAAGTAAACAATATTAGAACCGTCATTGCGAGTTTTGCGATGGAGCAAACATTGAAGCAATCTTTCACGATGATAAGATAGGCTCACATTAAACAGAGATTGCTTCGTTCCTCGCAATGCCGCGATAAAAACACACGGAATACCAATAAACCAGTGAACTAATGAACCACTGAACCATTTTAAATGAAAAAAATAGCTTACATATTATTTTTTATTTTATTTCTGACAAATTATTTGTTGGCTCAAAAGCTAACATCTACAGTTAGCTCAAACAAGGTGGCTGTTGGTGAAGCTTTTCAAATTCAATTTGCATTGAGTGGCAATGGTTCTAATTTTAAGTTGCCTCTACTAACTGATTTTGATATTACAGAAGGTCCTTATCAATCATCAAGCACTTCTATTATTAATGGTTCAGTTACTCAATCATCATCTCTTACTTATGTTTTAGTTGCAAAAAAAGAAGGCAAATTAATCATCGGACCTGCATCTGTTACTTCGGCCGGAAAAACAATTCAATCTAATTCTGTCAGTATTGATGTAACCAAAGGTAAAACAAACACTCAAAACAACAATTCAAATCCACAAAACGTAACCAAACCAACTAATAGTGATATTGGTGATAATGTTTTTGTTCGCGCTCAGGTAAATAAAACAAAGGTGTATATGGGTGAAGTAATTGACGTTACTTTTAAAGTTTATACACGTATGGAAATCCAAATGCGGAATTTTTCAAAACTTCCAACTTATGATGGTTTTTTTGTTCAAGACATAAAAAACAAACAAAAAACAAGTCAAACAAATGAAACAATTAACGGAGTAACGTATGTTGTAGGAACAGTTTATGAAACTTTTATTATTCCTCAGCACACGGGGAAATTAATCATCGACCCATTTGAAATAGAATGTGTTATCCGTCAAAAATCAAAACGAAAACCAAGAGATATTTTTGAACAAATGATGGGTGTTGGATATGAAGAGGTTGTATATCCACTAAAAAGCTTACCTGTTAATATTGATGTACAAGCTTTGCCGGAAGAAGGTAAGCCAGCAGGGTTTTCAGGAGCTGTAGGAAACTATAGCTATAAATCTATTCTTTCAAAAGAAAACGTAAAAGCAAATGATGCTGTTAATATTACACTCACGCTTACAGGAAAAGGAAACATAAAATTAGTAGAACCTCCAAAAGTCAACCTGCCGGAAGATTTTGAAACGTATGATCCAAAAACCACTGAAAATATTACTGTCAACGAAAGTGGAATAAGTGGTTCTAAAACATTTGATTATATGTTTATCCCTCGCCATGAAGGTAAATACAAAATTGAACAAGTAAATTTTAGTTACTTCGACCCAATTAAAAAAGAATACGTTACACTTCCATCGCCAGAATTTAATTTACATGTAAGTAAAGGAGATGGAACAGCAGCAACAGTTGTGAGTGGAATAAGTTCAAAAGAAGACTTAAAAGTATTAGGAAATGATATTCGTTATATAAAAACATCAACAAATTTAAAAGAAAGAGACGGCTATTTTTTTGGATCAACATTATTCTATTCTTTATTAATTAGTCCGCCTTTCGCATTCTTCATTTTTATATTTATCAGAAGAAAAAATATCGAACAAAACAAAGATGAAGTTGCGGTAAAAAGCAGAAAAGCAACAAAAATGGCTAGAAAGCGATTGTCCATTGCTGAAAAATATTTAAGAGCAAACGACAAAGAGTTATTTTATGTCGAAATATTTAAAGCACTCTATGGATATATTGGCGACAAACTAAATATTCCTGCTGCCGATTTAAACAAAGAACATATCTCAGATAAATTAAAAAATAAAACTGTTTCTGAATCTACAATCCAACAACTAATTACAACTATAGACAATTGTGAATTTGCCCGTTATGCGCCAAGTTCCGTTTCTGGTGATTTAAATTCAATTTATATCAGCACCGTTGAACTAATTACAAAAATTGAAGATGAAATTGTATAATCTAAAAATAGTATTCTTATTGTTTCTCACTTGTTTCATTTGCATTACATCTAATGCAAATGAAAATACGGCTGTATTTGATACTGCCAATGCTTTGTATGGTAGAGGGGATTATGAAAAATCGATTGAACAATATGAAAATTTGGTTCATAAAAACTCAACATCATTTGAAGTATACTTTAACTTAGGGAATGCTTATTACAAAACCAACAACATAGGTTTAGCAATATTGAATTATGAACGAGCTAAAAAATTAAATCCTAATGAAGATGATTTAATTGCGAATTTAAAATTAGTCAATCAAAAAACGGAAGACAAAATTGATACTGCACCTCAACTATTTTTAACAGAATGGAAAAATGGAGTTGCGCATATTTTTAGCGAAAAAGGTTGGTCATTGTTGTGTATTTCCCTTTTCTCTTTTTCTCTTCTACTTTTTGGAATATATATTTTATCCTACAATACAAGTATAAAAAAGCTAGGTTTTTGGGGAGGAAATCTTTTATTTATCTTTTCAATTATTGTTTTTTTTATAGCTCAGCAAAAATATGCTCTTACCATAAGTAGTTCTGAAGCAGTTATTATTTCGCCAACGGCAACTGTAAATGGTTCGCCAAATGAAAAAGGCACGAAATTGTTTATTTTGCACGAAGGAACAAAAGTTAATATTACGGAAGAAGAAGGAGACTGGACTGAAATAAAAATTGCCAATGGAAACGTGGGCTGGATAAAGACTAATTTTCTGCAAAAAATTTAATTTTATCGCTGTTTTTTAAACCATATTTCTCGATATTAGACTAAAATATCATGAGCTAAAATATAAATCGAATTGATATAATATGCAACGCATCGCACTTTTATCGGATACACATAACTTTCTAGATCCAAAAATATTCAAATACTTTGATGGTTGCGACCAGATATGGCATGCGGGTGATATTGGCACTATTGCTATTACGGATGAACTTTCAAAAATTAAACCTGTAATTGCTGTCTATGGAAACATAGATGGACAAGACGTAAGAAAAGTACATCCATTAAATCAACAATTTATCTGCGAAAATGTAAATGTTTACATCACACATATTGGAGGCTACCCAACTAGATATTCGGACCAAGCTTTACAAGAAATTAAATACAACAAGCCACAACTATTTATTTGCGGACATTCTCATATTTTAAAAGTGATGTATGATGATAAGAATAATTTGCTTCACATTAACCCAGGTGCAGCTGGAAATCATGGATTTCACTCAGTAAAAACATTGGTTCGTTTTACAATTGACAAAGATAAAATTAAAAATTTAGAGGTTATTGAACTTGGGGAAAGAGCATAATTACGCTCATTTAAATTCCCTAACCACTTGAAATAACAAACAAGTAACATTCGATAAGAGATTGACACTTTCAACTCTCTACTGTTGGTAAGTTATACAAATGCTCACTCTAAACTCTTTCAGCATTCACTATTTTTACACTACAAATGTTTAGGAAAATTTTATTCGGAATTGTTGTTGCCGCTATTTTAATTGGTGGAGTATATTGGTTTTTTTATACCAAAGAGGCTCAAATACCAATCAGCAAAGGAATAAATGCTATTCCAATGGATGTTGCAATTATTTTTGAAAGCAAACAATCGAAAAATACTTGGAAAAAATTATCACAAACCAATATTATGTGGGAAGAGTTATTAGGAACTCAAACCATTGCTGAACTTAACAAACAAGGCACATCCATTGATTCCATTTTACACATTACGCCTGAAATTTCACAACTGTTAGAAGAACACTCTTTTTATATTTCTGCACATGCAACTGCAAAAAATAATTTTGATTTATTGTATGTATACAGTCTGCCAAATCTAACTTACAAAAATACTGTTGCCGATTTTTTCAATAAAAAAATTCACTATAAAAAAATTCCTCTTAAAACTACTATATTTGAAGGAGAATCAATTACAACAGTTCCCACAAGCCCATCTAATAAAATTCATTTTGCTATTGTTCAAGGTATTTTAATACTAAGTATTAACGAACAATTAGTTGAAACATCTATTCATCAATTAAAATTAGGGGTTTCGTTAAGCAACGACAAAAAGTTTAGTAAAATAATCAACACTTCTGGTAAAAATGTAGATGCGAATGTATACATCAACTACAAAAAATTTCCTGAATTAATTTCTCCCACTCTATTTAATTTATCTGAAAAAACCCTTGAGCCACTTTCTAGTTTTGCCGATTATTCCAGTTGGGATATTTCCATCAAACCAAATGCTTTAGGCCTTTCCGGTTTTACTTATGCGAGTGATTCGAGCTATACTTTTTTAAGTTTATTCAGCAAACAAAAACCTCAAGAAGCTGAAGTAATAAAAATAATCCCTTCTTCCTGTGCTATTTTATTATTTCTTGGAATGAGTGATGTAAATAGCTATCATCAAGAGTATAAAAAATATTTAGCAGCAAAAAAACAATTAAATGATTACAATAAATTCATTCAACAAATTAATAAAAAGTACAGTTTCGATATAGAAAATTTAATGCTGAGTTGGATGGATAATGAAATGGCTTTTGTTATTACAAAGCCTATAAGTAGTGATTTTAAAAACAATTCATACGCAATTATTCGTTCTAACAATATCGGAGATGCAATGAATACTTTAAATGGAATAAGCAATTCTACAAAAGAGAATGAGTCGAAACTTGATTCAGCTAATTACAAAGGACATAACATAAATTATTTAAATATTTCGAATTTGCTTCCACAATTACTTGGGCCGCAATTCAATAAAATCACAAACAATTATTATATATCCATCGATAATTATATAGTTTTTGCAAATACTACAGAGGCTCTGAGGAATTTTATTGATAATATTGAAACCAATAAAACTTTATTCAATGACAAAAACTACAAAATATTTTCAGAAAATATTTCTGCTGAATCAAATGTATATCTCTACAACTGCATTAGTCGATCCAAAAATATTTACAGTGCCTTTGTAAAGGAAGACTTAGTAAAAGAATTAGAATTAAAAGAAGAACTCCTTAAAAATTTTGAAGCTATAGGAATACAATTTTCATCCAACAATAAATTATTTTATAGCAACATCTATCTAAAATACAACCCTGAGCAAAAACAAGAAACTGGAACACTTTGGGAAACGAAACTGGATACCACCATCAGCAATAAGCCGTATTTGCTAATCAATCACAAGACCAAAGCAAAAGAGGTATTTGTACAAGATGATGCAAATAAAATTTATCTCATCAGTAATACCGGAAAAATTATCTGGACAAAACAACTGAAAGAAAAAATTATGAGCGATGTTATTCAGGTGGATGTTCTGAAAAATGATAAACTGCAAATGGTATTTAACACCCGTTCATTTATTTACATGTTCGACAGAAATGGCAATGACATGGAGGGATTTCCAATAAAATTAAGATCACCGGCAACCAATGCAATTTCCGTTATCGATTATGAAAAAAATCGTGATTATCGTATTTTCCTCGCAACAGAAAACAAACGCATTGTTTGCTACAAATCCAATGGTGAGCAGTTGACAGCATTTGCTTTTGATAAAACTATTAATCAAGTGTTTCTTCCATTGCATTATTTTATTGCCAATAATAAAGACCATTTATGCGCAATTGACGTGAAGGGGGAAATTTATATTCTTGATAGAAAAGGAGCTATTAGAATTAAAATGACAGAACAAATGGAACAAGGAATCCGTAATTTTTTTGTTGAACCAGGTAAAGACTACAACAAATCCTATATAATTGCTGCTGATACTTTAGGAAATATTATCAAAATAAGTTTGACAAATCATAAAGAGAGCATCAAAATTCAGGACTTTGAAACATCTCCTTATTTTGATTTTAAAGATATTAATAATGATAAAACAAAAGAATTCATTTTCCTTACTAGAAATGAATTAAAAGTATTTTCTCCCGACAAATCACTATTATTTAAATATGAATTTGAAAACAAAATATCGCAAATACCACTGTTTTT
>JAYVZC010000411.1:0-2888 GCA_043783695.1 Bacteroidota bacterium | reverse complement strand
TGAAGTAAAAGAATACAGAGAAAAAGTAAGCATGGTTCACATCGATGGAAATTTAATTTCCTACATCGCAAAAATTGTAAATCAAACTAGAAATAATTCTTCTTTGTATTTAGGAGCATCTCCGCGTGCTTCATTAGCAATCTTAACAAGCTCTAAAGCTATTGCAGCAATGCGCGGAAGAGATTTTGTTACTCCTGATGATGTAAAATTTGTAGCCACACCCGTTTTAAAACACAGAGTGATTTTAACTCCTGAAAAAGAAATGGAAGGAATTACAACTAAAGAAGTTATTAAAGGAATAATTGAGAAAATTGAAGTTCCGAGATAGTTCATTGGTTCATTGGTTCACTAGTTCATTAGTAAGTTGTGTTTGAGTTGTTATAAGAATTAATAAAGTTACGGAGCATGTCCCCCTTTGAAAGGCGCAGGGGATGAGATAATCATCATTAAAAGTACAAAGTATCAAAAAAAATGAAATTTTTTTTCAAATCCATATACATTTCCAATCTGCTATACTATCTCATAGCAGCTGAAGTTACATTTCTGGTATTTGGATTTTTCTTTCCAGTTCTTTACGCTATTGCTCATTATGCTTTAATAGCAATAATAGCATTGGTATTTGTGGATACTTTGATTTTATTCGTCAATAAAAATGGAATCTTCGCACGAAGAGACACGTTGGACAAACTATCTAACGGTGATGATAATCCTGTGCAAATTATTATTGAAAATCGTTATTTATTTTCTATTCGCGTTGGAGTAATTGATGAATTGCCTTTTCAGTTTCAAGCCCGCAACAAAGAATTTAAATTATCGATTGATATAGGAAAAAATAAAATAGTTGAATATGATGTTCACCCTGTGAAGCGCGGTGAATATAGTTTCGGAGCTGTTAACATTTATGTAAAAAGCCCGATTGGATTCATTCAAAAACGTTATCGCTTTTCGCAGGACATGGTGGTTCCTGTTTACCCTTCCTTCATGCAAATGCGGAAACATGAGTTATTAGCCATCTCCAACCGATTAACTGATGCAGGAATTAAAAAAATTCGCAGAAGGGGAAATAATGCCGAATTTGAACAGATAAAAGAATACGTTGCAGGAGATGATTATAGAACAGTGAACTGGAAAGCAACTGCTCGCAGAAATAAGTTAATGATCAACCAATATCAGGACGAAAAATCACAACAAGTGTATTCAGTAATTGATATGGGAAGAATTATGCGTATGCCATTTGAAGGATTGAGTTTATTGGATTATGCGATAAATTCCAGTTTAGTGATTTCTAATATTGCAATGTTAAAACAAGACAAAGCTGGGATTGTCACCTTCTCTCATAAAGTACAATCGGTTTTAACTGCTGATAGAAGAAATGCACAATTGCAAAAAATAATGGAACTGTTGTACAATCAAAAAACAGGATATCTGGAAAGTGATTTTGAAAATTTGTATGTCAATGTAAAAACAAAAATTAATCAGCGTAGCTTATTTTTATTGTACACTAATTTTGAAACATTGTCGGGTTTACAAAGACAATTAAAATATTTGAGACGAATTGCAAAAGATCATTTATTGGTGGTTATCTTTTTTGAAAACACCGAACTACGCACTTTTCTTGACACGCCAGCCGTTTCAACATTAGAAGTATACAACAAAGCAATTGCTGAAAAATTTTCCTACGAGAAGAAATTAATTGTGAAAGAATTAGAGAAATACGGGATTCACAGCATTTTAACTGCGCCACAAAACTTATCTGTCAATACGATAAATAAATATTTAGAATTGAAAGCAAGAGGATTAATATAGGCTAAAAAGAAGCCACATTTTTAAAGGGATTCTCCCCTTTTTTACCACTTACAACTAAAGACAATTCAAATCCTCCTCTATAGCCCGTATAGGTTGATAAGTAAGACATATTTATATCATAACTCATTCTAAAAAGTAAGTTATCCTTCCTAAATCCTGCATGTACGATTAATGCATCTTTCCATCGATAGTTAAGTCCATAAATGACATCATTCTTTTCTTTTATTCTATAGGTTCCCTTTGTTCCAATATTAAATTCAGAAGCTTTTGCCTGATTCATATATAAAATACTCGGAGTTAATTTTACTTTTTCACTTACAATAAACTCGCATCCCGCATTAAAATTAAATCGCATTGGCATTTTACTTTGAGTGGAAGTAAACGACTCATTAGGTTTGGTCAGATGATAAATAGAAAAGCCAACAAAGGGATGATACTTTTTTTCTTTATCATTGTAACTATAAAATATTCCAAGGTTCGCATCAAATTTCAATATGCTTGTTTTTGCATACATCTCCCCACTAGCAATATTTTCATCCAACATTCCTGTTGAAGAATTATATTGACTCTCGTACAAATATTTTTGCGAATCAAATGATTTGTTTATCAAGCCCATTTGAATTCCTGCATTAATTGTATGAGGTGATTCAGGGTCTTTGATAATAAAGTAGGAGCCTGAAAGTAAAAAATTAAGTGTGTTAAAATTTCCAGCACCAGAACGATTGTTAAGCAACAATGCCCCTATTCCAAATCGTTTGTATTTCATATCATACGCCAATGAATAAGTCTTAAATGGTTTTATTCCTAAAGACTTCCACTGTGAGCGGTGGGTTAAATAAAATTTATAATCAACCTTTTGTTCATCATGGTAAACCCCTGTTAATCCTGGGTTATTATACAATGTTAACACATCATATTGCGATATGTGAAAATCCTGTGCAGATATCGTATAACTACAAATCAGGATAAAATATGTGAGTGCTTTTTTCATGATATTATCTTGTTATAGCAATTTCTCCATGTAATTTTACATCTTCATTAGTATAGGTTACACCTACAAAAATATATACATAAGATCCGGC
>JAYVZC010000410.1:0-2891 GCA_043783695.1 Bacteroidota bacterium | reverse complement strand
TGATAACAAATTTACGAATTATAACGATTTCAGCTCGGTAATATAGAGATTCAGCCCTTCGACTCAGCTCAGGGTAAAAAACAAGAGGCTGACAGTTGCGAAACTGAAATAGGGCAATAAAAATCATTTTTTTCTCATGAAAGTCAGGAGAATCAGTAGCTTGCCCCTAGTAATTTTGGATTCCATTTTTTTCTTTTTGGGTTTTGGAATCTTACCAATGCGCGGATCATTTTTTAAAATCAAATCGCATAAGCGATTTACACTTGTCTCAAAATCATCGGCATCTTTTGAAATCACCTGCCAACCACTTGTTCCGGGTCCGAATATTTTTATGGAACGCATGCTGGGAAATTCTTTTTTTAAACTTGCATGATGCTCTTTTGATGTTCCAATCCAGACTCCACTGTCATCATCATCTTTATCACGTATGGAGAACATAATTTTTCCATCAATATAAATGGAATGACAACCAAACATTGGTTTTACAATAGGATCTCTGGAAAGTAAATTTTCGATTGCGAAACTAAATGGGATGGATTTTTTTTGCTTTGCCATGATAAATTAATATGATTACTCGATGAGTGCACTTCGACTAGGCTCAGTGACGTATTGGAAGCTGACCTGAATATAGTGGAAGACATCTGTTTTTAAAACTTAATGATCGTTCTTAAATTTAATTGACGTTGTGTCAAATAATTTGGAACTGCATATTGTCTGTTAGTTACATCTTCTACCCAAATATAAGAAACTGTATTGTTTGTTCCCAATAAATTAAAGACTTCCAAACTTATCCAAACCGATTTTAAGAATCGTCCCAGACTTTTTGGTTTTACCGTTCGAGTTGCTTTTAATGCCTGATAAGAAAATCCAATATCCACTCTTCTGTATGGAGGCATCCGTAATACTTGTTGATAACGTTGTGACCCAGGAGCTCCGAAAGGAACACCTGTGCCAAATAATAAATTCAAGTGCATTTTTAAATCGGGAAGCTTTGGCATATGGTCTTGAAAAAATAATCCAAAACTTACTCGTTGATCAGTTGGACGATAAATATAACCCGGTTCATATCTTACGCTGTCTGTTGCAACACTATTTGCAGTATAACCCGGGACAATTTTTTTACCATCGCTATTGTAATAATCAAAATAAAAATCATCTTTCAAATCTTCTTGTGTTTGCATAACAGAAAGAGATGCCCATGATTCCAATCCACTTACAAATTCTCCATTTACTTTTAAATCAATTCCTGTTGCATAACCTCTTGCATTATTTTTTGCGGAGTAACGGATACGAACATTGTCCACTTCATACGGAATTAAATTATCTAAATATTTATAATAAGCTTCAGCAATAAATTTGAAAGGACGTTTCCATGCTTTAAAATTGTAATCACTTGTCAATACAAAATGAATAGATGTTTGAGCTTTAATGTTATTGTTTATTACTCCATCCGGACTTCTCAACTCTCTGTAAAAGGCAGGTTGATAATAATAGCCAGATGAAAATTTGAAAAGGAAATCACGCTTCCAATTAGGTTTTATTCCAAATGTTCCGCGTGGTCCAACCAAAAATTGATTGTTGAAATCCCAATAATTTGCTCTTATGCCAAGTGTTGCCGAAATGGTTGCAGTGTCTTTTGTTTCTTTAGTTAACGATCCTTGTAAATATCCTGACACACGATTGGAAAAAAGATTAATTTTTGTTTTTACTACATTTTGTAGCTCAATATTCACTCCACTCGGGTCTGATATTGGTCCCGCTGGTGTTGGCAATGAAAAGCCGGCACTATCAACATATTTCCATTCGCTGAGTTTATCAGTAATTTGTTCGTTGGAATATTTGACTCCCCAAAGCAATTGTTTTTTTCCTTTGGTGTAAGTCCCTTTGTGTTCTCCACTATATACATAAGCATCTAGATTCGTGCGAGCATGATTGATATACGTTCCAATTCCTCTTTCAGTAACCACATCACCAAAGTTCGGTTTTCCGAAATCCGTTTCCAGCTCACCAATAAAATATTGTCCTTGAATATCAAAAGCTTCTTTTTCTTTACTATGAAAGGCGGAACCGATAAATTTCAAGTTTACATTTTCTTTATCATTATTATAGATTGCCGACAATGCACCCATCATAGTATTAAATTGATCAATTTCTTGTCCATCAAAATAAATTTTCAGACGCAATGCTTTGTCTAGTGTTCCAAAATCTGTTTCTCTATTTTGTGGAATAAACTGATATTTATTGTTTGCATAATTTCCTAAAAAATCCAGTTCCCAATTGGTTGTCAAGTCATAAGTAGTATACAGTTGAACATCTGCAAAAAATGGTTTGTAATCTCCTTTCGAATCTGTTTTTCCTAAAAGATATTTGTTTGTTTTGTAGCGAGCGCCAAACAACCAAGTGAAGCGATAATTTTTTGAGGACCCTTCTAAATGTAAATTACTTCCAAGCAAACTTCCAGAAACTGTTCCGGCAAATTTTCTAGGTTTTCGGTAGGTAACATCTAAAACGCTCGACATTTTATCTCCATATTTTGCTTCAAATCCGCCAGCCGAAAATAAAACAGAAGAAACTAAATCAGCATTAATAAAACTCAATCCTTCTTGTTGTCCCGAACGTGTTAGAAATGGGCGATATACTTCAATACCGTTTACATAAACTAAATTTTCATCAAAATTTCCTCCACGAACAGAGTAAGAAGAACTCAACTCGTTTCTGCTTGATACACCGGGAAGTGTAAATAAAATGGCATTAAAATCTTGACTTGCTGTTGGAATATGTGTGATATTGATTGGGTCAAGACGAATAATATCTTTAAAACGATTTCCATCAGTAATTTCAACAGTTGTAATTGTTAGTTCTTTGGAATTTATTTTTCTGCTAATATCTAA
>JAYVZC010000409.1:0-2895 GCA_043783695.1 Bacteroidota bacterium | reverse complement strand
CATCCTGTTGTGCTTCTTTTTTATAAAAACATAAACTCCACCTTTATTTCTAAAATCAGCATACACAATGGTGTTTTATGCATGAAACTTTTTTGGGGCTAATCATTTTTAAATAAAAAAAATTATATGCTTACTTTTTTGATTTTAATTTAGCCCGCTAATTACTTTTTTTTGATATAATCATAAGAGATTTGTACCTTTTTTGAGTTTTTATTACTGAAATTTTTGTGTAGGTTTGCTCACGAAAAACTGAAAATAATTTTTATTCTATGAGTACTACATCCGAAAATTTTATTCAATCATCACTTGGAAAAAAATTGCTAATGGGCTTAACCGGCTTGTTTTTAATCTCTTTTCTTCTTATACATTGTCTGCTTAATTCTTTTATTTTTTTAAATGATGGAGGATTAATGTTTAATGAAGGTGCACGATTTATGGCAAAAAATCCAATCATCCGAATTATGGAAATTGTTCTATTTGCGGGATTGGTTTTGCATTGTGTGCAAGCCTTAATCCTTACCATGCAAAATAACAAAGCGCGACCAGTAAAATATGCAGTAAATAGTGGAGCTGCTAATAGTAAATGGTACTCCCGCTCTATGGGCGTTTTAGGAAGTTTATTGCTTCTTTTCCTTGTTGTACATCTTGCACACTTTTGGGTAAAGTCCCGTTTCACAGGACTTCCGGGAGAAGATGCAAATGGAAATGAAAATTTATATGCTGTTATGCAAGAAGTATTTCATATAGGGTGGGTAGTATTTGTTTATGTTGGCGGAGTTATCGCATTAGCATATCACTTGCTTCATGGCTTCCCTTCTGCTTTTCAAACATTGGGATGGAATCATCCGAAATACAATCGCTTAATAAAAATTACAGGGACATTATTTTCTATAATCATTCCGTTGATCTTTGCTGCAATGCCTATCGCTATGTATTTTGAATGGGTAAAATAGCCTTATGGCTAAACGGCTAATTTGTTTAATTGTTAAAAATGGAACCGAAAAAATATCTCAAATTAAATGATATAGAATCTTATAAAATAGCCTTTCATTTGAGTAACCATATTTGGATTACAGTATTAAATTGGAGTCATTTGGGGCAAAATACGGCTGGAGAACAATTTATTTGTGCAATGGATTCGGTTTCTGCTAATATTGCAGAAGGGTTTGGCAGATATGGAAAGAAAGATAAGATTCGGTTTTACAGAATCGCTTATGGTTCAATGACAGAATGTTTAGACTGGAATGAAAAGCCAATTGAGAAAACTAATTACAAAGGAAGAATATGATTATATTTTTAATGAGTTAAAAAAGTTACCAAACTCAATAAACTCATTAATAAAGTACACAAACGACAAGTTATCAATTTAACCATATAACAATAAAACAGTTAAATGAAATTAGATTCAAAAATTCCGGAAGGAGCATTGGAACAAAAATGGGAAAAATATAAATCTTCCGTTGCTCTTGTAAACCCTGCAAACAAAAGAAGTCTAGAGGTAATAGTTGTAGGCTCCGGATTAGCCGGGTCCTCTGCCGCTTCTTCACTTGCGGAAATGGGTTATAAAGTAAAAGTATTTTGTTTTCAGGATTCGGCCAGAAGAGCCCATTCCATTGCTGCACAAGGTGGAATTAATGCAGCAAAAAATTATCAAAACGATGGAGACAGCACCTATCGTTTATTTTATGATACTATAAAAGGGGGAGATTATCGCGCTCGTGAAGCAAACGTTTATCGTTTGGCATCGGTGAGTGCAAACATTATTGATCAATGTGTTGCCATGGGAGTTCCATTGGCTCGTGAATATGGCGGCATGTTGAGCAACCGCTCATTTGGCGGAACCCAGGTTCAACGTACTTTTTATGCTGCGGGACAAACAGGACAACAATTATTATTAGGAGCGTATAGCGGACTACTTCGTCAAGTTGGTTTAGGAACTGTTGAAATGTTTACGCGTCACGAAATGTTGGAAGTGGTAAACATAGATGGAAAATGCAGAGGAATTATTGCACGTGATTTAATTTCCGGAAAATTAGAACGTCATTTCGGTCATGCTGTTTTATTGTGCACAGGTGGTTACGGAAATGTATTTTATCTTTCTACAAATGCTATGGGCAGCAATGTTACTGCGGCTTGGAAAGCAAATAAAAAAGGAGCATTTTTCGGAAATCCTTGTTTCACACAAATTCACCCAACTTGTATTCCGGTATCCGGTGATCATCAATCGAAATTAACTTTGATGAGTGAATCGCTTCGTAACGATGGAAGAATTTGGGTTCCAAAAACACAAGGTGATACTCGTAAAGCAAATGAAATTCCTGAAGAAGAAAGAGATTATTATTTAGAGCGCAGATACCCCGCATTCGGAAATTTAGTTCCGCGTGATGTTGCTTCTCGTGCTGCAAAAGAGCGTTGTGATGCGGGTTTTGGAGTGGGTACTTCTAAAATGGCTGTTTACTTAGATTTTAAATCGGCCATTGCTCGATACGGACATACAAAAGCTGTAACTCAAGGAATTCATTCTCCTTCTGAAAAACAATTAAAAGATTTTGGAAAACAAGTCGTGGAAGAAAAATACGGAAATTTGTTTGAGATGTACGAACAAATTACCGGTGAAAATCCGTATGAATTACCAATGCGAATTTATCCTGCTGTGCATTATACAATGGGCGGACTTTGGGTTGATTATAATTTAATGACAACTGTTCCGGGATTGTATGCATTGGGTGAAGCAAATTTTTCTGACCATGGTGCAAACCGACTTGGAGCATCAGCATTGATGCAAGGTTTAGCAGATGGTTATTTTGTTATTCCTTATACAATTGGTGCATATTTATCAAAAGAAATTGCAACAAAAGCAATCTCAACAGATCATGAAGCTTTTGTAAATGCAGA
>JAYVZC010000408.1:0-6891 GCA_043783695.1 Bacteroidota bacterium | reverse complement strand
CTATTTCTGCACCTGGTCCTTATGATAAAAATGGAAATACCTATTACAATGTTGGAAGTTTAACAGGTTGGGATAAGGATAGAACAGAAAGCTATTTGCGTGAATACAATCATTATATCTTGCAAATTTTAAACATTCACGAAGCAATTCCCGGTCATTATACTCAACTAGTTTATAGCAATCAATCTCCAAGTTTAATTAAAGCAATTTTCGGAAATGGAGCCATGATAGAAGGCTGGGCAGTATACACGGAGCGAATGATGCTAGAAAATGGGTATGAAAATAGTGATGAAATGTGGTTAATGTATTATAAATGGAATTTGAGAACTACTTGTAATACCATTTTAGATTATAGTGTTCATACTAAAGAAATGAGCAAAGAAGATGCTCTTAATCTATTGATAAATGAAGCCTTCCAACAAAAAGCTGAAGCTGAAGGAAAATGGAGAAGAGTATCTGTTACTCAAGTTCAATTATGTTCATACTTTTCCGGATACACCGAAATTTATGACTTTAGAGAAGAATTAAAAAAACAAGAAGGAGATAAATTCAATTTAAAACAATTTCATGAGAAATTTTTAAGTTATGGCAGTGCTCCTGTAAAATACATTAAAGAATTAATGTTGTCGGAAATGAAAAATCATCTAACTAATTAATTACTGCCGTAAAAATGTTAATTCAGTGTTGCAAAATACCAAACAAAAAAAAATCAACTCTTCGTAAGAAGCCTTCTGATTTTGCTTTTGCAGTTTATGATTCAGTTTCAATGATTAATGTTGAACATTGGAATAAAATTGTTGTTCATGGAAGTGAATTTTTGCAGATTCCTTTTTTAACAGTCTTGGAAAATGAGCATCCTGATAATATGCGTTTTCATTATGCCATTATTTATGATGCAAACAAACCAGTTGCCATTTCCTATTTTCAGGTTATTGATTTTTCATCCGATAGTTTTGGAAGTAACGTAGAGCAAAACGAAAATGAATTTTCATGTGTCATTACAGACTATCTCAAAAAGCATTTAACTAATCATTTGATGAAAAGTGCGGATAGAATTAACATGCGTTTACTCATTTGCGGAAATGCTTGTATAAGTGGCGAACACGGCTTTACCTGTATTCCAGAAGTTAGTAAAACAGAAGCGATTGATGCTTTATCGGATGTAATTTATCGCATTAGCAAAGTAGAAAAATTACGAGGAAAGATTGCCGCTATTTTAATAAAAGATTTTTATTCCTCGTCCATAAAATTTACTAAAGAGTTTGAAGAATACAAATACCACGATTTTTTAGTAGAACCCAATATGGTACTAAATATTCAATGGGATACATTTGAAAAATACTTGGATGCGATGAGTAAAAAATATCGCAATCGTGCTAAAAGTGTTATAAAAAAAGGTGCTGAAATAGAACGCAAAGATTTTTCAGTGGAAGATATTAATGCAGATGCAAAACAAATTCTCCAACTATATAACAATGTTCATTTAAAAGCGAAATTTAGGATGGCATCTCTTAGCCCATCTTATTTTGCCGAAATGAAAAATGTGTTGGGTAATAAATTTAATTTTATTGGCTATTATTACAAGCAAAAATTAATTGGTTTTAGAACCACATTTATTTTAGAAAATGACATTGAAGCACATTTTATTGGTATAGATTATTCCATGAATAAAGAATTGGATTTATACCAAAACATGTTATACGATTATGTGAAGGAAGGCCTCAACAAAAAGGCAAAACACCTCTTTTTAGGACGAACAGCTTCTGAGATTAAAAGCACATTAGGGGCAGAAGCCCTAGAATTAACTTGTTATATTCGTCATCGAAACTCCTTATCCAACCGAATAATCAAACCATTTGTTGATTATTTACGCCCCTCCGAATGGGTTCCACGCAACCCTTTTAAAGAAATAAGCGTCTAGTTTTTGATTATTGGAAATTCCAATAATTTCTTTTACATTGGCTAAATTTTTTACCATTTTTAGCATAGAACTTTTATATGAAATTTTTCAGACAACCCATATTATTTATTTTTTGTGTTGTATCCGCTTCATCCTTTTCGCAAAGAGCAATTGATGGGAACAAAACAATAAATGCTGCAAATACTATTGTTAACGAATACACCACATTAACAGTAAATGCCACAGCTGGCGCCACTACCATAAACGTTGCAGCAAGTGGATTAAATGCAAATACAAGATTCGGTGCAGGAAACTCATTAGCTGCAGGCGATTTAATTATGATTATTCAAATGCAGGGTGCTACTATTTTAGGTGCTCCCGATGCCTTTACTCCAACAATCAGTAATCCTAATGACCCTACTTGGGGCGGTGTTACAAGTTATAACAATTCAGGTAAATTTGAATTTTGCCAAGTAAATGCTGTTCCAAGTGGAACTACTATTACAATCGATTGCGGACTAACTAACAGTTATACAGCTACAGGAAAAGTTCAAGTAATTCGAGTTCCCCGTTACAATACTCTTCTTATTCAATCACCCGGAATATTAACTTGTCAGAACTGGAACGGCACAACCGGTGGGGTTTTGGCTGTTGAAGTCTACGGAAACACAACTATCACAGCAGGAGGAAAAATTAATACCACAGGAACAGGTTTTAGAGGTGGTGTACTTTTTACTACAACAGGAAGAACAACAACAGGGCTTTATTCCTGTGTAAGTTTAGATGTTGGAACCAATAAAGGTGAAAGCATTGCAGGTTTTGATACCGATTACACTCCTTATGGAGGAAAATTTTGTAGAGCAGCACCTGCTAATGCTGGCGGTGGTGGTAATGTTTGGAACTGCGGTGGCGGTGGTGGTGCGAATGCATCCTTAACTCCCGTTTGGACCGGACAAGGAAATCCAAATAATAGTTTAGCTGCGTGGACTACTGCATGGAATTTAGAATCAGTCGGATTTGCTGCATCCACCTCATCAGGTGGCGGAAGAGGCGGTTATTCTTTTTCAAGTTCAAATCAAAATGCAACGTTACTAGGTCCAGGAACAATTGGATCTGCGAATGCCTGGAGCGGTTCATACCGCTACAACCTAGGAGGTTTAGGTGGAAGAGGGTTAGATTACTCGACCGGAAGAATATTTTTAGGAGGTGGCGGTGGTGCCGGAGAACAAGATAATAGTCAAGGTGGTGCTGGTGGTGTTGGCGGTGGAATTGTTTACATCACTTCTTATGGAACAATTACTGGCAGTGGAAATGATTCTATTATTTCCAACGGAGCAAATGGAGAAAGTACAAACATTGTGTTTCCAAATGCCGGCAAAGATGCCGGTGGTGGCGCAGGAGGAGCTGGAGCAATTTTAATTAACTCCGTTGGAACAGTTTCTGGAATTTTCATTAAAACAAATGGAGGAACAGGCGGGCATCAGCTACAAGGTGCAGTTGGATTGAGTGAAGCAGAAGGACCCGGTGGTGGTGGTGGTGGTGGTTACATTGGTTTAACTAGCGGACCTGCAGCAGGATCACAACAATCACTTGGTGGAGTAAATGGAATATCACAATCGCCTCATGTTACTGAATTTACTCCAAATGGAGCAACCATGGGAGGTGCAGGATTAACCAATCAAGCAATTGTAAGAGTAGATACTATTTCTGTAGCAAATGCCAGCATCTGCTCTGGTAATACTGCAACATTAACAGCAACTATTAACGGGACGATTATTGCCACAGTAAACTGGTACGCTACTGCAAATGGTGGAAGTTCTTTAGGAACAGGAACTACTTTTACTACTCCAGCCCTAGTTACTACCACCACTTATTATGTCGGATTTTGTCCAGGCACATACCGAATTCCTGTTATTGTTACAGTAAATACATCTCCTACAACCTCTGTTGCTGGACCCAATCAAACTGTATGTGCTACTTCTGCCACCTTAGCAGGAAATATACCAACAGCAGGAACTGGCACTTGGACGCTAGTTAGTGGTGTTGGAACAATTACTACACCATTATCACCAACATCAACCGTTACGGGATTGGGTGTTGGAGCAAATGTTTTTCAATGGACAATTTCAAATCCTCCTTGCGGAACATCGTTCACACAAGTTACAATCACAAGTACTACTACACCTACTACATCTAATGCAGGAACAAATCAAACAGTTTGCGGAACAACGGCTACACTTACCGGAAATACTGCTACTACAGGAACTGGCACTTGGACGCTAGTTAGTGGTGTTGGAACAATTACTACACCTTCTTCTCCTACATCTAGTATAACTGGATTGGGTATTGGTGCAAATGTTTTTCAATGGACAATTACAAATGCGCCTTGTCCAGCTTCTTCTTCAACAGTTACAATTACGAGAGTTGATGCACCTACAACATCTAATGCAGGAACAAATCAAACGGTTTGCGGAACAACGGCTACACTTGCCGGAAATACTGCTACTACAGGAACTGGCACTTGGACTTTAATTAGCGGTGTTGGAACAATTACTACACCTTCTTCTCCTACATCCAGTATAACTGGATTGGGTATTGGTGCAAATGTTTTTCAATGGACAATTACAAATTCGCCTTGTCCAGCTTCTTCTTCAACAGTTACAATTACGAGAACAACCACCTTAGACGCTACTATCACAAGCATTTCACCTATTTGTTTGGGCGCAGCACCTTTCAATTTAAGTGCAGCAACTGCCGGAGGAACATGGACCGGAACGGGAATTACATCAACAATAAACGGAACATTTGATCCTTCCGTTGCCGGTGTGGGAACTGATACAATCACATATACAATAAGTGGTACTTGTGGAAATATGGATACTGCCATAGTTACTGTTATTCCAAATGCAAATGCGACCATTACTCCTATTTCTGCTTTATGTGCGAATGCTGCTTCAATAAATTTAACAGCCGTAACGGCAGGAGGAACATGGTCAGGAACAGGAATTACGGATGCTACAAATGGAACATTTAATCCTTCTTTAGCAACAATAGGTGCAAATACAATTACCTACTCAATTGCTGGGACATGTGGTAATACGGCAACCCAAACCATTACGGTAAATGCTTTACCAACACCAACTTTTACATCTAATATCATAAGCGGTTGTTCACCAATATGTGTAACATTTACCGAATCCACAGCAAATACTTGCAATACTATGTTGTATGATTTAGGAGATGGTAGCACCTCATCGTCTTCTAGCACAACGCATTGTTATGCAATTCCTGGAAGCTATTCCATTACTATTACTTGTACTGATATAAATAATTGCATTGGCACAACAACTGTTACAAATATGATTACCGTATTCCCTACTCCTGTTGCAGCTTTTACTTTTTCTCCTACAGACATTTTACCTGTTAACACAGCTGTAACATTTACAGATGTTTCAACCAATGGAGGAAATTCATTTTGGGATTTTGGTAATCCTGCTTCAGTTGGCAACTCTTCTGCATTGTCAACTACTACATTTATTTATACTTCAGAAGGAACGTATTGTGTTACATTAATATCCTCTAACACAAATATGTGTATCGATACAACAAGCCAATGTATAACCATTGCAAATGATGCAACTATTTTTATTCCAAATGTATTTACTCCTAATAGCGATGGTGTAAATGATATTTTCTATTTCAAAACAACATCCGTAAAAGAATTAACTTGTTCGATTTACGATCGCTGGGGATTAAAAATTGCGGAATGGACAGCAACAAATGATTCAAAAATAGGCTGGAATGGACAAACAACAGCAGGATTAGTTTCATCCGATGGTGTTTATTATTTTATTATGAAAGCAAATACTACGAATAATAAAGTGATTGAAGAAAAAGGATTTGTTCAATTGTTAAAAGAAAAAAATTAATTGTCAAATAGTTCGACATTAATGAGAATTGGATTTTGACTAAAAAGCTACTCTATAAAAATAAAATAGAGTAGCTTTTTTATTGCACAAATTTATTTAATCTTAGCGTAATGTAGCCTTAATATTATCAAAGTAATTTTGCATAAATAAAAAAAATATGACAAACAATCACACAGAAGTAGTAATTTATTTAAAAAATGGGAATAGAAAATATGGAGTATTAATCAACAATATGGTAAATGATGCTTATCATTTTATTTCCAATAACAATTACAATCTTTTTAAGAAAGATAAAAATCAAAGCCATATCGAAATAGTTCCACGCATTTTAATAGAAACAATAGATACAAGTCTAAAATAGAGTTAAGCAAAACCTCTTTGTTTCTTAATATTTTCGTAAGCACTTTGTACTTTCTGAAATTTTTCATTAGCTGCTTTTTGTACCTCCTCGCCAAGTGCAGCAACTTTATCAGGATGGAATTTTACAGCCATTTTACGGTATGCTTTTTTTACCTCATCATCTGATGAAGCAGGAGTAATTTCCAAAATTAAATAATCACTATTGGTATCTCTGAAATACATTGCCTTCAAGGAATTGAAATCGGCAGCACTTACTCCTAAATAATTTGCAATTGTTTGAATGGTTTGCAATTCTAATTCATGTACATGCCCGTCTGCTTTTGATATGCCAAACAAATAATGAATAATTTGTAAGCGCTCCGAATGAGGCATATATTGCTTAATTTGGAGACAAACATCATGCAAAGGAATTTCCTGTTTTAAAATTTCTTTCAAGAGTGAAATTTGTTGTTGAGCATGTTGCTCTCCAAATTGCTGACTTAAAAAACGCTTTACATAATCCAATTCGCTTTTTAAAGTTTTTCCATCACTTTTCATAACGGCAGCTGAAAGCACCAACAAACTAGCAGCAAAATCTCCCACATGAGGAGCAGAACCACGAGATGAATATGTTGTTTTACCATTGGTTGTTTGAACGGTTACACTGGTAGCATCAAAAGCCGAACCCAAGGCAAATCCTAATATTCCACCTAGTGGTCCACC
>JAYVZC010000407.1:0-2898 GCA_043783695.1 Bacteroidota bacterium | reverse complement strand
CTGATAAAATAAATTCTGCTGCTTGTACAAATTCTTGTAATGTTGCACCAAATCCTCTTTTCAGCAAAACAGGCTTTCCTGATTTCCCACATGCTTTTAATATTCCGTGGTCGTACATCGCTTTTGCGCCTATCTGCAAAATATCTGCATACTCAATAATTTCATTTACATGTGTCGAGTCACGAATCTCTGTAATGATTTTCAATCCATGTTTAGTTCTCATTTTATCAAGCAATTTCAACCCTTCCAATCCCATTCCTTGGAAAGCATAAGGAGTGGTGCGTGGCTTAAATGCTCCTGCACGTAGTACTTTCACACCTAACTCAACACATAATTGCGAAGCTTGTTCAATTTGTTCTTCCGATTCTACAGAACAAGGTCCTGTAATCATAATTGTATTGTTTGTTGTTCCTCCAATTGATAAGCCATCTGCAATTTTTATCTCACGCACTTCCGACATGTATTTTTTACTAGCCAATTGCATATCATCGTCAAACGGAAAACTTTCAGAAACTAAAGTTTTATATTTTTCTTCTACAACTTTTAATTTATTGGGAGTAATTAATGCGAAAAAGCCATTTCTTGGCAACACTATTGCGCTAAGCTCTCTCCCTAATTCTTCTGCTTTCTCTTTGCTTACTTCCTGTTTAAGATGAATGATCATATTATTCTCCTTTAATTAAATTATTAAACATCAATGCGCCTTCCAACATATTATTTTCGTCTACAACTGGAAGATATAAAATAGGAATTCTTAAATTTTTTACAAACGTCAACATTTCCGATACAGTTAGCTTACTATTTATTTTTATCGGATGTGTATTTGTAACATCTTTTACAGAAATGATATTCAGGTTATGTATTTTTTTTATCAAGCCTTTTCTAATATCTGCATTACTTATAATTCCTTCTAATTTTCCCGATTCACTTACCAACATAGTAAAACCAAGACTATACTTTTCGATACTTTTCAGTACATCAATAAATTCAGTTGTGCTTCCTGATAGAATCGGCAACTCATCTTTCGTCATCATAAAATCACGAATAGAAATATGCGATTCAATGCTGTTACTTCTAAGGTTATGCAATGCATTTCCGATATAATTTGCATTCACTAAATAAGAACCCGACACAACAGAATAAACGCCCATACTTCTCAACACAAATGATACTTCATCATTCACTCCACCATCCACATGAATTTTTTTATCCGAATATATTTTTTTGAAATCTCTTATTTTTTTAAAATTCTCTTTATTAAATAATCCACCACTTTGTCCGGGTGTTGTTGTCATAAATAAAATAAAATCCATTACATCTTTATACTCTTCAAAAACTGAAATGGGAGTTTCTGAAATGATAGACAAACCTAATTTCGATTTGATTTCTTTTGGTAACTGTAAAGGAGATTTTAAGTTCTCGTATTGAAACGTCACAAAATCGACATTCAATTTTAAAAGTCCCGGATAAAATTTTTCAGGATCAGAAGAAATGATGTGTAAATCGATTGGGGTTTTGCTTATTTTTTGGATGGCTTCAATATCTTCAAAAACAGAAAGATTATCATTGCAATCAATGTGAATAAAATCAACGTTAAAGACGTCTAATTCTCTAACGAGCGATTCAAGACCTTTTATTTTATTGGAGTATACTGATGCTGATATTTTCAAGGGAATTCTATTATTTTATTAAACAAATGCAAATTTACGCATTTTTAATTTGTGTATCCGAAGCGTTTTAGCTGGTTATCATTGTCGCGCCAATCTTTATTTACCTTAACAAACAACTCCAAAAAGACTTGTTTCTGAAAAAACTCTTCCATGTCTTTACGCGCTTCTGTTCCAACTTTTTTCAAAGCTTTTCCTTGATGACCAATAATAATTCCCTTTTGTGAATCACGTATCACCATTATTTCGGCACGCACCTTAATTATTTTCTCTTCATCTTTATAGGATTCCACAACAACTTCAACCGAATATGGAATTTCTTTTTTATAATTCGTTAGTATTTTTTCACGAATAATCTCTGAAACAAAGAACTTTTCAGGCTTATCTGTTAGCTGATCTTTATCATAAAAATTAGGACTTTCAGGAAGAAGAGCTAATATTCTGTCAAAAACATAAGTTACATTAAATTTTTCTAAAGCAGATACAGGAATAACTTCTGCATTAGGAACTTCATTTTTCCAGTACTGTACTTTTTCTTCTAATTTTTCTTGCGAGGAAAGGTCTATTTTATTTACAAGAAGCAACACTTTTGCACTTGCATTTTTAATTTTGTTGAGAATTTTTTCTTCTATTTTGATGTCTTCATAAATATCAGTAACAAAAAGAATAATATCTGCATCGGTAAGAGCTGTATGAACAAATTCCATCATTGACTCCTGAAGTTTGTAGTTGGGTTTAAGAACTCCTGGAGTATCAGAATAAACAATTTGAAAATCTTCCCCGTTTACAATACCCATTATTCTATGGCGAGTCGTTTGGGCTTTGGATGTAATGATAGAAAGGCGCTCACCTACCAAAACATTCATCAATGTTGATTTTCCTACGTTTGGTGAGCCAATAATGTTTACAAACCCCGATTTATGAGCCATTTCAAAATTGTTAATAAGATATTTGGAGTACAAAGAAACAAAATATATCTTTGCACCGCAATTTAAAAAGGCAGACAAGCCTTTTCGTTCTTTAAGACATTAAATTATAACGATATATTGCGGGGTGGAGTCCCGTAGATACGGGAGTAGCTCGTTAGGATCATACCCTTCTAAATATGGGAGGGCATCGGTTCGAGTAAATAGATTATCGTTCTTGAAAATATATTGCGGGGTGGAGCAGTTGGTAGCTCGTTGGGCTCATAACCCAAAGGTCATCGGTTCGAGTCCGGTCCCCGCTACCA
>JAYVZC010000406.1:0-2911 GCA_043783695.1 Bacteroidota bacterium | reverse complement strand
TGGAAGCAATTAATTTAAAACATTTGGTATTGGAAACAGATGCTCCCTATTTAGCACCAATGCCGTATCGAGGAAAAACAAATCATCCTGAATATTTGCTCTTGATTGCAAAAAAAATTGCTGAAATAAAAAATATAAGTCTGGAAGAAGTGGTGGAAGTAACTACACAAAATTCTAAGGATGTTTTTGGTTGTTGATTTTTAATGTTTATAGCGGAGGAGAATCCATTCCCCTATCGAGAGGGGCCAGGGTGTGTCGATAATTATTCTATATGACAAATAGCATATTTTAGAACCAGAATTAAAATTGTGAAGCAGGATCTATTCCCCTCTTGAGAGGGGCCAGGGGGTGTGTCGATAATGTTTATGAAAAGAAGAATAATTCCATACAATCCAAAACTTAAATTATTAGCAAAAGATCTAAGAAACAACAGCACCTTAGGGGAAGTTATTCTCTGGAAAAAGCTAAAAGGAAAACAATTTTTTGGTTATGATTTCCACCGCCAAAAGCCTTTGCTAGATTATATAGTTGATTTTTATTGTGCGGAACTTAATTTAGTTATTGAGATAGATGGCAAATATCACAATAGCGAGGACGTTTATTTTGAAGATGTTAAACGTCAACAAACATTAGAGAAATATAAGCTGAATTTTCTTAGATTAACTGAAAAGGAGATGAAACATCAATTGATAAATGTGTTGAGGGCGATTGAGATTTATGTTGAGGAGTTTGAAAAACACACCCCTAACCCCTCTTTAAAAGGGAATACCGAGTCGTTAAAAATGAAAATTCGAGTCAATTAATATAATAGATCTTGAAAGCGAAATTTAGACACACCCCTGGCCCCTCTCAAGAGGGGAATAGATTTAAGTTGAAACAATAAGACAAGCCATCAATAAAAATTCGTTAGCAATAAATGAAAAGTAAAGTACTATTAATCTACACAGGTGGAACCATTGGAATGATGGAGGATGCAAAAACAGGTCAATTAAAACCGTTCGATTTTAAACACCTCACAGAGCAAATTCCGGAGCTCAATAAATTTAATATTACACTATCAGCTGTGTCATTTGATAATCCAATTGATTCAAGTGATATGCAGCCCGCGGTGTGGATCGAAATAGCAAAAATTATTGAAAAAAATTATGATAAAGTAGATGGTTTTGTTGTTTTACATGGAAGTGATACGATGTCGTTTACTGCATCTGCTTTGAGTTTTATGTTGGAAAATTTAAATAAGCCTGTTATCCTTACGGGATCGCAACTGCCAATTGGAATGATACGTACAGATGGGAAAGAAAATTTAATTACTGCTATTGAAATTGCGGCAGCGAAAGAAAAAGGGAAACCAGTTGTATCAGAAGTTTGTATTTATTTTGAATATCAATTGTACAGAGGCAATCGGACACATAAATTTAATTCAGAACATTTTCAAGCATTTCAATCGGCAAACTATCCTGTTTTAGCAGAAGCGGGAGTTCATTTAAAATATAATCGAAGTGCTATTCACAAAACAAACCTGCCTACCGGACAGGCAGGTGGAAAAAAATTAAAAGTTCAGACTTCACTCAATCCGAATATTGCCATTTTAAAAATATTTCCCGGAATAAGTCAAAATGTTGTTGAGGCAATATTAAATGCAAAAAATGTAAAAGCAATTATTATAGAAACATTCGGCTCCGGAAATGCAAGCACACAAAAATGGTTTATTGCTGCTCTGAAAAAAGCAATAGAAAAAGGAATCCTTATTTTAAATGTTACTCAATGTAATGCAGGTAAAGTAGAACAAGGGAAATATGCAACCAGTGCTGCCTTTAAAAAAATTGGAGTAATTGGTGGAGCAGATATCACTACTGAAGCGGCTGTTGCAAAATTAATGTTTGTGTTAGGAGTAACTTCCAATAAAAAAGAAATAGAAAAATTATTGAAGAGTAATTTAAGAGGTGAGATAACTGTCTGATTTTTTCAAAGGATGAAACCTTTTCTCAATGGGATGCGCTTAATTAATTTTAAAGGCTAATCAACTATTTCTCCCTCATTTTATTGGTTTGTAATACCAAAATAAAATGATGATAAACTCCTAAAGCCTATAAATTTAGTTAAATCTATAAGCTGATTTAAACGAATATAAATTTATTTGTTAAGTTTTAGTACATTTGCAATCCTTAAAACTAAACGGAGAGGTGTCAGAGTGGCCGAACGTGCAAGCTTGGAAAGTTTGTGTACCGCAAGGTACCGCGGGTTCGAATCCCGCCCTCTCCGCCAGTTCACTTTCAAAGTAAACATCATGTAAAATGTCTGACATTATGGACAGACACTAATTAGAGAAGATGCAATGAAATATAGTTATAAGGAAATTGGAAAATGCTTTTCAACTCTTTACAAATCCATCTAGCCTTTTCCTCTTCTTCTCAATTCTATAAACTAAAATCATACTAATAATTACGATTATGGAACTTGCTATTACAAGAATAGTTTGATTTTTTTCCATACCTATTTTATCAACATCCATAGTTACAACTCCTCTATTTGCTAACCAAGTATAAAGTACATAGGTGCCGTTGTTTACAAAATGTGTAAGTATTCCCGGCCACAACGAACCACTCCATAAAAATAAATATCCTAAATAGGCACCCATTAACATCCGTGGAAGAAAGCCATAAAATTGCATGTGAAAAGCACTAAAAATAATTGCCACAAACCAAACACCCACATGTTTATTTTTAAAACATTCGATCGCTATTTTCTGAAACAATCCTCTGAAAAATAGTTCTTCGCTAAGTGCTGCTAAAAAGGCAATTACAACTAAATTTAATATCAATGTTCCTTTCGATGTTCCTTTTGTAAATGCTTCAGTTAGGATCGTTGCTCTTTCTTCACTATTTTTCATCCATGTTTCAATACCACTAAA
>JAYVZC010000405.1:0-15839 GCA_043783695.1 Bacteroidota bacterium | reverse complement strand
TTATACTGGTGCTACGGCAGTAAATCCTTCTTACGGAGGTGTTACATACAATCAGTTTATTCGTTATAAATTAGATGCCCCTTTGTATTTAAGTCCTGGTAAATTTTATGTTGGATTTAAACAAAACACTAATCAGTTTTTAAATGTTGGGGTAGATAAAAATAATAATTCCCAAACAAAAATATTTTACAATGTAACCGGACCTTGGAACACATCTCCATTTGTTGGTTCATTAATGATACACCCTGTTTTTGGCTCAGCTTCTGAGTTTTCCGGAATTACTGATTCACCAAAAAATACTAGTGATGTACTTGTGTTTCCGAATCCGGCAAACGACCGTTTGTTTATCAAAACGACAAAAGAAAATGACAAAATTAGTTTTTCTATTTTTGATCTGTTAGGAAAATCGGTTGTGAATAACTCTGTTTACTCTGATTTTATTGACATTTCCATGCTTGATGGCGGTATTTATTTTATTCAGTTAAATGATGGAAAAAATAATATAAGTGTTAAGTTTATTAAAGTAAAATAAATATTTTTATAGTATCCTGATGAATGATGAAGAAATAGAAGTAGCGGAAGATAATGATGATCAGGAATTGTTTGAACACCTCCGTATAATTGTAGATAAAGGGCAAAGCCTACTACGTATCGATAAGTATTTGATGAGTAAAACTCAAAAAGCTACTCGATCAAAAATTCAACAATCAGCAGAAAATGGAAACATTCTTGTAAACGACAAGCCTGTAAAATCCAATTACAAGGTAAAGCCATTAGATATTATTTCTGTAGTTTTTGCTCATCCTCTTAGGGAAACTGAATTAATTCCACAAGATATTCCGATAAATATTGTTTATGAAGATGATGATCTGGTTATTGTAAATAAAAACCCGGGAATGGTTGTCCATCCTGCTCAGGGTAACTATTCAGGTACATTGGTAAATGCGTTGGCATATCATTTTCAGCAACTGCCTGTAAGTAAATATGGAGCAACAACTGTAGCAACAAAAAAATCTAAATCGGAAGCGCTTCTTCGTCCGGGCTTGGTACATCGCATTGATAAAAATACAAGCGGAATTATGGTAGTTGCCAAAAGTGAAACAGCAATGGTAAAATTGGCGAAATATTTTTTCGATAGAAATTTAGATAGAATTTATCATGCATTGGTGTGGGGCGATTTTAAAGAGGACGAAGGAACAGTAATCGGAAATATTGGAAGACATTTAAAAGATAGAAAAAAAATGGATGTATTTCCACCAGATAGTGAAGAAGGAAAACATGCTGTTACACATTACAAAGTACTGGAACGATTTGGATACGTTACATTAATTGAATGTAAACTCGAAACAGGTCGTACGCATCAAATTCGTGCACACATGAAATATATTGGACATTCTTTGTTTAATGATGAGACTTATGGTGGAGATAGAATTTTAAAAGGAACAACCTTTGCAAAATACAAACAGTTTGTAGATAATTGTTTTGCTATTTTACCCAGACATGCATTACATGCTAAGTCATTAGGGTTTAATCATCCCATTTCCGGAAAATATATTTATTTTGATTCTGAGTTACCTGATGATATGCAATCGGCAATTAATAAGTGGCGAGGATATTCGGTTTCAATGGCTTTGGAAGAGTAAGTTTTTTTGTCCCCCGGAGTTTATCCAGAGCGAAGTCGAAGGAGAGGGGTAGGGGGAGGATTTATACATCAATTTTTAAAAACGCGCAACATGGAATTTTCTGCTGAACAAATAGCCGGTCTATTGCAAGGACAAATAGAAGGCGATGCAACTGTTAAAATTAGTAAACTATCTAAAATAGAAGAAGGAGAGCCTGGTTCTATTTCCTTTTTAGCGAACCCCAAATATTTGCAATACATCTATACCACAAAAGCTTCTTTGGTAATTGTGAATAAAGATTTGATATTAACAGCTCCCGTAAGTGCAACATTGATAAGAGTTGACAGTGCTGAGACGGCTTTTTCTAAATTGCTTGAAATGTACAATCAAGTGAAATTAAATAAAACAGGAATTTCGAAACATGCTTTTATCTCGGAAACAGCAACGGTTGGAACAAATATTTATGCCGGAGAATTTGCAGTAATAAGCGATAATGCTAAGATTGGGAATAATGTAAAAATTTATCCTCAGGTTTTTATTGGAGAAAATGTTGTAATTGGCGACAATACAACTTTGTTTGCCGGAGTAAAAATATATTCAGAAACGGTTATTGGTAAAGATTGTATTATACATTCCGGAACTGTAATTGGCAGCGATGGTTTTAGATTTAATCCGCAAAACGATAATCAAAAAATTCCGCAAATAGGAAATGTAATTATTGAAGATAACGTTGAAATAGGTGCTAATTGTGCTATTGACAGGGCAACATTGGGCTCGACCATTTTGCGTAAAGGAGTAAAATTTGATAATTTAATTCACATTGCCCACAATGTTGAAGTAGGTGAGAATACCTATATTGCCGCACAAGGTGTGATTGCAGGTTCTTCAAAAATTGGCAAAAATTGTATGTTCAGTGGACAAGTTGGAATTGTCGGACATTTGGAAATAGCAGACCAAACAATCATTACAGCACAATCAGGGATTTCAAAAAATATTACTAAAAAAGGAGAAGTGTATATGGGTTCTCCCGCTTTCGAAGCAAACAAATACCGAAAAGCATACATTCATTTCCGTAATCTTGATTCAATTGTTCAGCGCATCGATAAAATAGAAAAGCAAAACAAAGTATCTGAAAAAGGTTAAAGAATTCGAAAATTTGGGATTACTTTCTAGTACAAAAATGGCTAAAAATATTCTGTATCTATTTTATAATTGGAAATCACAATAACAGGTACATCATTCACTTTGTAAGTGTAATAATAAACTTGATTTTTAGTAAACGTAGTCACCTCGGTTTTGTATTTTTTACTTTGAAAGGCTGCCGTCTTGTTTAACATGGAAGTCATTTGATTATAGAGCTCGCCAAAGTTTTTTGAATAGTCATGTTTGCTGCCTTTCTTAAAGGTAATTTCAGTTATTTTTTTATCACCATTAATTACAGATAAAACATCAATTTCGGCAAAACCCAATTCACGTTCTTTCTCGTTACAATAAAAGGTAGCACCCTCCATTAATTTATTCGTTGTTTTTTTTGTTGGTTCTTCAACAATATGGAATTTCTTTTTAGTCATGTCGTCTGTGAAAGCAGCTCTTTCAAAAGTGGCGCAACTTTTTATAAATGAAAAAGGTAGCGTTTGGGAAAATAATCGATTCGTTATTAAAATTGAAATAAGGGTGAAAAATAGGATTTTAGTTTTCATATTTTTTTTAGGTGTTAAGGTTTATAATTAATATTTTTTTACTTCATTTGCCGATACAAAAGCGAGAAAAAATATTCGTCAAAAGATCATCACTAGAAATCTCCCCCGTAATTGTCCCTAAATAATGAAGAGCTTGCCGAATGTCCATTGCTAAAAAATCACCGGTGACATTTTGGTTTAATCCATCCAATACTTTTATAAGCGCAACATTGGTATGTCTTAAGGCCTCAACGTGACGAGCATTGGTGACGATGGTCTCCGTAACATTAATAGTTCTATTATCAAATAATGTTACCATATATCCTTTAAACTCATCGATACCAATTTTTTCTTTTGCTGAAATAAACAGCATTCCCTGAAATTCAGCAAATTCTTTTTTGGTGTATTCCACATCTTCCTTATCAATTTTATTCGCCACTAAAACCAATTGCGAATTATGAAGATGAGGAGTAATGTCTTCCACAATTAATTTTAATTCGGAAGAAGTTATTTCGTGAGCATCAAATAAATAAATGGCAATGGAAGAAAGTTTAATTTGTTCGTAAGCTTTTTCTACACCAATACTTTCTATAATATCATTTGTTTCGCGTAAACCGGCAGTATCAATAAAACGAAACTGAACACCATCAATATTCATTTCATCTTCAATCACATCACGAGTTGTTCCGGGAATATCTGAAACAATAGCACGCTCTTCATCCAGCAAAGCATTAAGCAAAGTAGACTTCCCAGCATTTGGTTTTCCGACAATGGCAACAGGAATTCCATTCTTAATAACGTTACCAACTTCAAATGAATCGATCAATCGTTGAACAATACGTTGAATAGTATTTACTAATGTCTTTAGATCACTTCTATCTGCAAACTCAACATCTTCCTCTGAAAAATCCAATTCTAATTCGATCAAAGAGGCAAAATCAATTAAATTCTGTCGGAGCGTTTTTATTTGGCTGGAAAATCCACCACGCATTTGTTGCATAGCCACCTGATGCGAAGCAGAAGATTTTGAAGCGATCAGATCGGCCACCGCTTCCGCCTGAGAAAGATCTAGTTTACCATTTAAAAAAGCACGCAAAGTAAATTCACCATGATTGGCCAATCGAGCACCTTTTTTTATAAAGAGTTGTATAAGTTGTTGCTGAATAAATTGAGAACCGTGACAAGATATTTCAATAGTATTTTCAGAAGTATATGAATGAGGAGCCTTAAATAAACTAACCAAAACCTCATCAATAATCACATCGCCTTCGTGAATAACACCAAAGTGAATTGTGTGGGAATCTTTGCCTAGTAAATCAATTTTCTTAAGACTTTTGGTAGCAAAAACGCTTTCGCAGATAGAAATAGCCTTTTCACCCGATAGCCGGATAACGCCAATGGCACCAATCCCTTGTGGAGTGGCTAGAGCTACGATGGTGTCGGTATGGTTGTTTGAAGTCACGTATTTATAGTTTCAGAGTATGATTTTCTTAGAATCGTCATGCCGTGCTATCCTTCGACTACGCTCTGGACAAGCTCGGCATCTCCCTGTTGATGCCAATTCTCTTTCTAATGAGGAGATCCCGTGTCGTAGCACGGGATGACAGTAACTAGAGAGAAAGCTCGTTGCAAGGAGTAATTTCAAAGTTTAAATTTAATCAAAATCTTGATATATAGGCAAAATTCCCAAATTCCTTAATCAACCTATATAACCCAATCAACCCAATCAACCCAATCAACCCATTTAACCCTATCAACTCATTTACTTTTCCACAAAATGTCAAAATGCTTTGCAATAATGCTCTAAAACTTTACTTTAGCACTTTCAAAAAATAAAACGGTTAACAGGGTATAACAACACACAGTTTACTAATTAACCAATGAACCTGCCTGCGGTAGGCAGGCTAATTAACCAATGAACTAAAAAAATGAGCGTATTAGTAAATAAGCAATCAAGAGTAATTGTGCAAGGATTCACAGGTACAGAAGGAACGTTTCATGCAGGTCAAATGATCGAATATGGAACCAATCTAGTAGGAGGAGTGACTCCAGGAAAAGGTGGAACAACGCATTTGGATAAGCCAGTTTTTAATACAGTAAAAGAAGCGGTCGACAAAGCAGGAGCGGATGTTTCCATCATATTTGTGCCGCCTGCTTTTGCTGCCGATGCAATTATGGAAGCTGCTGAAGGTGGAATAAAAGTGATTATTTGTATTACAGAAGGCATTCCTGTAAAGGATATGATTGCTGTGAAAGAATATTTGAAAGGCAGAGATTGTCGCTTAATTGGACCAAATTGTCCGGGCGTAATTTCTGCAGACGAGGCCAAAGTAGGCATTATGCCAGGCTTCGTATTCAAAAAAGGAACAGTGGGAATCGTTTCTAAATCAGGAACATTAACCTACGAAGCATCCGACCAAACAGTAAAAGCAGGTCTTGGAGTTACTACTGCCATTGGTATTGGAGGAGATCCAATTATTGGAACAACAACAAAAGAAGCCGTTGAATTATTGATGAACGATATTGAAACGCATGGTATTATTATGATTGGAGAAATTGGTGGGAACCTAGAAGCAGATGCAGCACGTTGGATAAAAGCAGATGGTAACCGCAAACCAGTTGTAGGATTTATTGCAGGAGAAACAGCACCTAAAGGAAGAACAATGGGCCATGCAGGAGCGATTGTTGGTGGTGCAGATGATACTGCTGCTGCTAAAAAGAAAATTTTAAGAGAGTGTGGAATTATTGTAGTGGATTCTCCTGCAGATATTGGAAAAGCTATGGCGAAAGCTTTAGCAGATGATGTAAGAAAAGAAAATCCGCATCACCATGCGAATAGAGTTGATTAATCTCTTTAACAAACAAAAAACTCCGAATATTATGTTCGGAGTTTTTTTATGGTGTTGATCGGATTTCAAATTTCAAATTCGTTGAGAAGTATCATTGTCTAACACCATTACCAATGGTCCAAAGGATATTTTAAATTTTAGAATGGTTATGCCGATAGACAAGATGTTTAGTCCAACCTTTTCGGACTATTATATATTGCGTATCGGTATAATATCAAAGCAATTGTTAAGTCGGGAAACCTGCAAATCAAACTCGCAGCAATAACAATCTGAAATTTGAAATTTGAAATTCTCGAAACGAATTATCTGGTCGAAAAATTCAAAATCAAATTCGAAACTACTTATCTTTTTTCTTCTCGCCAAGCGTATACACCACACCCAACATTAATCCACCAGCAGCAGCAGCGGTCTGTTCGTGTGTTTTGTATTTGAATAAATTATCAAATGGAACGCCTAAAGCATCCACACCTTTAATATCTGTAAAAGCAAATTGCAAACGGACACCGGCAATTACAGAAAAATTTGATTTAGCCACAGGAATTTTAAATCCAAATCCTAATACAGCAGAAAAATACGACCTCGCAAAATTGCTTGTCATTATAGTTATAGTATCGGTTTGTTTATCATCTTTGTAATGATAAGAAGCTTCAGAAATTATATTGTATTGTGGACCAATTTCTAAATAGCCACCAATATCACTTTTTAATTTAAATAAAATAGGAATTTCAGTAACTTTTAAATTTACGGTTGAGGAATAATTTTTGGAAGTAGGATTTCCTAAAGAATCTTTTTTAACCACCGTTCCAGCGTATGCTCCAAGCTGATTTCCTAAAAGACCTTCAATACCAAAACCTACATTGCCAAAATACATAGAAACGCCTAACCCATAATTAAAACTCCAACCTGCTGCATAATCCTGATCGGCAGCTGCATCCGAAATGTTTTTGTTAAACAAGAAAGACGAATTTGCTAAACCTTTTCCTTGTATTTCTAATGTGTTCTTTTTGTCACCATCACCAGGAGTGTAGGCAAAAGAACTTGTTGCAAACATAGTTGCTGCTCCAAGTAAAATTATTTTTTTCATAGTAGTGTGTTTGAGAGATTAGTACTCCAAATGTAATCATTAATTTATAAAAAGTACTAATTGAGATGATTTTTGTCAGGTAAGAAAAGTTTTTAAGTCTGAATTATTATTCTTAACTTGGCTACATAAATATATAAAATGAAAACAAAATTATATTTCACATCCATCCTGATATTTTCTATACTGATGTCTTTTGCTCAGGATACAATATACAAGACCAACGGATCCAAAATTATTGCGAAAGTAACTGAGATAAATGCTTCTTCAATTAAGTATAAATTCCCTAACAATGGTGGCGAGTTAATGGCCGAATCGTCCAAGTCTGAAATTGCATACATTGTTTATTCAGGTGGACTAAAAGAAATATACAATCCTATATTCTCCAATAAAGAGTCAACGATTGTAGCTACGGAGTTACCTGAAGAAATGAAACCTGTATCAAAATTGAATAACATTATTGCAATCAATTGTTTCGATATGCTTTTCACGAATTTTTCAATATCCTATGAACGGAGTTTTAGTAATGGAAAATTTTCTGTGAAAATTCCATTAACGGTTGGATTAGGTGGAAAACCTAATAAAAATGCGTATTCGTCTTCTTTTGGAGATACACATTTTATACAAAACAAAATGTATAGTGCAGGGTTGGAATTTAATATTTATCCATTAGGACATACAAGAAATACCTTTTACATTGGGTTGTCAGGTGTGTATGGAGCTTTTAATTATTACGATCCAATATTTGCTACAGCTGGATATCCATATAATTATACTTATATAGCTTCTTATGCAAAGTACGAAGCTTCGCATGTAGCAGGAATGATTCATATTGGAGGTAATTTAGGCCTTACCGATAATCTATTAATAGGAACAAAATTTGGGGTAGGATATAAAAAAGAAGACACAATTTATGAAGATTTCACACTTCCAAAAGTACAATTGGATTTGAATTTGGCATATCGTTTTTAATTTTGCTTAGAAAGTTTAATGCGCAGCCAATATTTAACTTGCGGAGCGATGAGTCGACTTGCAGAGAAAGCTCTTTAGGATAACAAACTTAGTTTTATCCTTGCGGATTACCCCCCTTTATATTTCAAAGAAAAAATCTTCTTAACTTGAGGTTTTTCATTTACCTTTGAAACACAAAATCAAATTAGAATCTATTATGAAATTATTACAAGGAAAAATTGCTTTAATCACTGGTGCATCTCGTGGTATAGGTCGTGGTATTGCTCTGAAATTTGCTGAACAAGGCGCAAACATAGCATTCACGTATTTGTCATCTGTAGAAAAAGGCGAAGCATTGGTAAAAGAATTAGAAGCATTTGGAATAAAGGCAAAAGGCTATCGTTCGGATGCAGCAGATTTTAAGGCTTCAGAAGAGTTAATAAATAGTGTAGTCGCAGATTTCGGAACAGTAGATGTATTAGTAAACAATGCAGGAATCACTCGCGATACTTTATTGATGCGCATGAGCGAACAACAATGGGATGAGGTAATAAATGCTAATTTAAAATCGGTATTTAATTTAACAAAAGCAGTTCAAAAACCAATGTTGAAACAACGCAAAGGTTCAATTATTAATATGAGTTCGGTAGTTGGAATAAAAGGAAATGCAGGACAAGCAAACTACGCAGCCTCAAAAGCAGGAATCATTGGATTTACAAAATCGGTAGCCTTGGAATTAGGTTCACGAAATATTCGCAGCAATGCGATTGCACCCGGATTTATAGAAACAGAAATGACCGATGCTCTGGATCCAAAAGTAGTTGAAGCATGGAGAGCCGGTGTTCCCTTGAAGCGCGGAGGAACAACTGAAGATGTAGCAAATGCAACTGTTTTCTTAGCCTCTGACATGAGTGCTTACATCACAGGACAAGTGATTAATGTTTGTGGCGGAATGCTTACTTAAAATAATTCCAAATTTCAAATTTCAGATTGTATGAATTGCAGACAAACTCTAATTTTCTAAACATTTGAAATCTGAAATTTGAAATTTTTGTGAACGATGAACATAATCACAGAGTACCCATCCTGGTTTTTCATATTCTGCTTGTTAGCAGGAGGAGCTTACGCTTTCATTCTTTATCGCAAGGATAAAAAATTCTCCGATATTTCCATTTGGATCGTTCGATTAATGACCACTTTCCGATTTTTAGCCATTACGATAGTATGTTTTCTTTTATTATCTCCGTTATTAAAAACAGCTAATCGTAGTGTCGAAAAGCCTATTATCATTATTGCTCAGGATAACTCGGAGTCATTAATTGCTGGTAAAGATTCTGCTTTTTACAAAAAAGAATACAAACAAAATTTACAGAATTTGATGAATGTTCTTGGAGAAAAGTATGAAGTTCGTTCTTATTCCTTTGCAGATAAAATAAAAGAATTAAAGAATGTAGACTCATTAAAATTCAACGAAAAGCAAACTGACATTTCAGCATTGTTTGATGAAATAGAAACACGTTACAGCAACCGAAATGTTGGTGCAATTATTTTAGCTAGTGATGGATTATACAATAAAGGTTCTAACCCTGTTTATGCTTTCAATAAAATAAAAACTCCTATTTATACTATTGCTTTAGGCGATACCACCATTAAAAAAGATATTATTCTTGCGAAGGTGGATCACAATCGTTTGGCTTATTTAGGTAACGAATTTCCTTTAGAGATTTTGGTGAATGCTAAACAATTAAAAGGAAAAACTACCACTCTTACAGTTTCAAAAGGCGGACAAACACTTTTTTCTAAAACCATTAATTTTAATTCAGAAACATTTACCATAACTGTTCCTATTTTACTTCAGGCGAAGGAAGTCGGCTTACAACATTATAAAGTAAACCTTTCTTCTGTTGCAGATGAAATGAGTTTAGCAAACAACTATCGCGATATTTTTATTGATGTGCTGGATGCTCGTGAAAAAATTCTGATTCTTTCAGATGACCCTCATCCGGATGTAGCAGCTATCAAACTGTCTATTGAAGCCAATCAAAACTATGAAGTAGAAAGTTATACGATAGATGAGTTTGATAAACCTTTGAAAAAATACAATTTGATAATTCTTCATTCCTTGCCTAGTATAAGAAACACAGCTTCAAAAATATTAACGGAGATAAATACATCAAATATTCCTGTATGGTTATTTTCAGGAGCAAATACCATGTTGCGAAATGATCTTTCCGTGATTTCAAAAGCAAATAAAACAAATGAAGTTGAACCTGTATTGGAAGAAAATTTTCCATTGTTTACTATCAGCGAAGAATTAAGAAAAGCCTTCAAAGATTTTCCTGCCATAACTTGCCCGTTTGGAACATACCAATCCGATAATAATAGCAATGTATTATTGTATCAACGAATAGGAATAGTAGATACCAAAACACCTTTGATGTTATTCAGTAGTAATGGAGATAGTAAAGTAGCCGTGTTCACCGGAGAGGGAATCTGGCGTTGGAGACTACAAGATTTTGCAGCGAACAATAATCATTTGTTATTTGATGAATTTGTTTCTAAAACGGTGCAATATCTTTCGGTGAAAGAAGATAAAAGTTTTTTTAAAGTGCGTGGTAAAAATAATTTTTATGAAAACGAAGCCATAGAATTTGAAGCAGAAGTCTACAACGAAAGCTACGAGCTAATCAACGAGCCCGAAGTGAATATTGTATTTACGAATGCGGATAATAAAAAGTTTAACTATTCTTTTAGTAAAACTTCCAATGCATACCGTTTGAATGCAGGAATGATGCCGGTGGGAGAATACAAATACGATGCGAAAGTAAAAGTAGGAGAGAAGGTTTATGCTCAACACGGAGAATACAGTATCAGCGCATTGCAAGTAGAATTAACAAATACCGTTGCCGATCATCAATTGTTATTTAGTTTAGCTAAAAAGCACGATGGAGAATTAATTTATCCAAGTCAACTTGAACAATTGGCAGAAAAATTAAACAAACGAGAAGACATAAAATCAGTTTCCTATACCGAGAAAAAATTAAATGAAATCATCAATCTAAAATGGATTTTCTTTTTACTATTAGCCTTGTTGAGTGCAGAATGGTTTATGAGAAAACGAAATGGAGCTTATTAGATTGTGTTGCGAGGTTGGTTTTTGGTGTTTTCGATAATGCAACCCTTTCGAAGGATTTCAAATTTCAGATTTCAAATTATTTTGGGAGTTTGCTTTTAATTTTTTTCGAGTATACATTGTCTTAGTAATAAATAAAATTTCGGAGCGTGATATAGCTAGTTAGCGAATTTGAAATCTGAAATTTGAAATTCTTTTTTCGAAAATATCAATGAAACAAACAAACTACAGTCGTAACTCATTAGCATTCATATTAATTGTAATCGTCTCCATTTTTTTCTATTTCAATGTCTGGAAAAAAAACAGAATCATAGTCGATGCTCCCAGCTATTACACTTACTTGCCAGCCCTTATCATTCACCACGATTTAAAACTAAACTACATCAATTCCAATCCCGAATATTATCACAACAAAATCTGGTATTATAAAATTGAAGGAGGCCAAAAGTTAATCAAGCATCCAATGGGAATAAGTGTGGCACTTTCTCCCTTTTTTATAATCGGACATTTGTATGCAAAAATGACGGATGCTGTTCAGGATGGTTATTCTATGGCTTATCAAAACTGGTTGAGCATTGGCATACTCTTTTATCTTTTTATAGGATTGTATTTCTTACGAAAAATTTTACTCGATTATTTTTCCGAAAAGATAACAGCAATAACATTGATTGCAATTGTTTTGGGAACTAACTTGCTTTGGTATTCCAGCTTCGAAGGATTAATGCCTCACGCTATTACTTTCTCTGTTTGGTGTATGGCTATGTATGCTTTCTTTCAATGGTTGAAAACAGCTGAACGCAAATTGATTCTTTATTTTTCCGCATTGTTCGGAATGATTGTTTTGATTCGCCCATTGAGCATCGTTACCATTCTTTATTTTGTAATCATTGGTATTTATTCAAAAGGAGGAATAAAATTCTTTTTATCTTTTCTTAAATTAAATTCCAAAGTAGTTATTGTTGGAATTGCTATAGCTTTCTTGATTGCTTCACTTCAGTTGTTTTATTGGAAATACGCTACAGACAAATGGTTATACGATGTTTATGTGGATGAGCATTTTGTTTTTAGCAGTCCGCAAATTCTTCCTTTCTTGTTCAGTTTCCGTAAAGGTGTTTTTATTTATACCCCAATATTAATTTTTGCTTTATTTGGATTGAAAATATTTTACAAAACAAACAAAGAAATTTTTTTGTCGACACTTATTTTGATGTGTATTACTATTTATTTGCTTTCATCCTGGTGGGCATGGAGTTATGGTATTTGCTGGGGAATGCGCCCAATGATAGATTATTATGCAGTATTGAGTTTGCCATTAGCAGCAGGATTTGATGCTGCATTTAATAATTCAAAAATACATTCGGTTATTTTTGGGAGTATTATTTTCCTATTCATAAGCTTAAATTTATTTCAAACTTGGCAATATAAAAATGGTTTGATTCATTACGATGATATGAGTAAGGAGGCTTATTTTAAAGGCTTCTTTCAAACCAAACCAAGCATTGAGTGGGTCGATTTATTAAAACCGTATGATTGGGACAGAAGAATTGCAAATCTTCCACAAATAGAATATTCAAATGAATTTTTTAATTCCATTGATAAAAGCAAAGGAATATATTTGAGAGGTTATAATTTAATGTATGTTGCAGTAAATGAAAAAGCACAAAATGCCATGGGTTCTTTATCAAAGAATTTTATTGCAAACGGATTATTTTTTATTGAACATATTGATAAAAAAACAATTTGTATTCGTTCCTATGCAGGACTCGCTTGGTCGTTAAAACCACAATACCAAAATGCAATTACAGCCTCCGAAACAAACATCGGTTCAACCGAAAAGTTTACATTTGAATACATCGATGAGAATGATAACAGATTAGCTATAAAAGCTGCAAACGGAAAATACCTTACTATTGGTTCGCAATGGCCTTTTATCTTAAAAGCCGATGTCGATAAAATTGGTAAGAATGAAATCTTTAGATACTTCTTAACAGGAAAGTAGTGTACGAGTTTGCGTTATACCATCTGTCATTGTGAATTAGTCCGATAGCTCGTGCTATAATGCCGATGCAATATATATATTGCATCGGCACTTGCGAGATTGGATACTATTACATATATGCTGTCAGTATTAGCTGTTATCTTGAGCGGAGTCGAAGGGTAAGGAGTGAATGTTGTAAGAAGAAACTTATTGTAGAATAAAAAGTGTACCTAGATAAAAAAACATATTTTAATTCCATTGCTCCTAAGCGCGTTGAACAGCGAAGAGTAAAACGTTACTATTGGAACGATATTACCAAGTATTGCAATTATTTTGTGCATGAAAATAGCTCCGTATTAGAAATTGGTTGCGGAACAGGTGAACTACTCAACGATTTAAAAGCAAAGAAAAAAGTAGGAATAGATTTTAGTGAAGAGATGATTGCACAGGCGAAATCACAGTTTCCTGATTTGGATGTGCGAGTAATGGCTGCTGAAGAATTGAATTTAAAAGAAAAGTTTGATGTTATTATTCTTTCCAATTTAATTGGTTATTTGGATGATATTCAAAAAATTTTTACACAATTAAAATCGGTTTCACACGACAATACAAAAATCATTATCACCTATTATAGTTTTGTTTGGGAACCAATTTTAAAATTTGGTGAAATGATTGGTTACAAAACCAAAACACCAAATCAAAATTGGTTGAGCTTATCGGAAATCAATAATATGCTATATCTAGCGGGATTTCATGTTTACCGAAATTCATGCAGAATGATTTTGCCTATCTATATTCCATTGCTCTCCGAATTATTTAATGGCTTCCTGGCAAAGTTTCCTTTGTTTCGCTTAATGAGCATAAATAATTTCACCTTCGCAAAAAATATTCAATTAGTGAATGAAAATTTAATTGAAAAAAAATATTCTGTCTCCATAATTATCCCTGCACGTAACGAAAGTGGAAATATCGAAAATGCAATTAAAAGAATGCCTCAATTAGGAAATTCGACCGAACTTATTTTTGTAGAAAGCAATTCTACTGACGATACTTGGCGAAAAATTCAAGAAGTAAAAAGTAAATTTAATTCCACATTTGACATTCAAGTGATTCAAATTTCTGATAAAGGAAAAAATGCTGCAGTCCGTAAAGGATTTGAAATGGCAAAAGGAGAAGTGCTAATGATTTTAGATGCCGATTTAACTGTTGCGCCCGAAGACTTAGTTAAATTCTATAACGTCATAGCATCGGGCAAAGGCGATTTTATAAACGGCTCACGATTAGTTTATCCTATGGAAAAAGAAGCCATGCGATTCTTAAATAGATTAGGAAATAAATTTTTCAGCAGTATTTTTACCTGGCTGCTCGATCAAAAATTTAAAGATACGTTGTGCGGAACAAAAGTAATGTTCAAAAAAGATTATGAGGAACTAATTATCAATCGTAAATTTTTTGGAGACTTTGATCCCTTTGGAGATTTCGATTTATTGTTTGGAGCACACAAACTCAATTTATGTATTGTTGAACTTCCTGTTCGTTATCATGAAAGAACTTATGGAAGAACCAATATTTCTCGTTTTAAACATGGCTTTATTTTGCTAAGAATGTGTTTTTTTGCTGCCCGTAAAATCAAGTTTATATAGCATTAACTACCATTTTTATGGTCTTTTTGCAATTTCATCTGCATTCTTCTCCTATTCGTCTAAATTTAACAATCATATTATTTGTTTGGATAAATTAATTCCTTATTTTTATAAAACACATAAAAAAAAATTTATGGTAACAACTGACATTATACCAATTAAAGTTCAAAAATCGAGTGCTCCTCGAATTAAAGAACTCGACTACAACAACATCGCATTTGGTAAATTATTTTCCGACCACATGTTTTATGCTGATTTCAAAGACAATCAGTGGGGCGATGCACAAATTATTCCTTATGGTCCGATTCCAATGAGCCCGGCAACATCTGCTTTACATTATGGACAAGCAATTTTTGAAGGGATGAAAGCTTACAAAAATGATAAAGGGGAAGTATTTTTATTTCGCCCATTAGATAATCACAAAAGAATTAATATTTCCGCTGAGCGTATGGCGATGGCTACTATTCCGCAAGAAGTATTTATGGCGGGATTAACTCAGCTTATAGATCTTGATAGAGATTGGGTGCCGGATACCGATGGTTCATCACTTTATATTCGTCCGTTTATTGTTGGAACCGATGAGTTTATTGGAGTAAAACCTTCTGAAAATTATCGCTTCTATATTATTACTTCTCCGGCAGGAAGATATTATAACGAGCCGGTAAAAGTATTGGTAGAAACAAATTATATCCGAGCAGTTGAAGGTGGAGTTGGATATGTAAAAGCTTCCGGAAATTATGGTCGCTCCTTATTCCCTGCAAAATTAGCACAACAAAGAGGCTATCATCAAATTGTTTGGACAGATGCACGTAATCACCGTTATCTGGAAGAATCGGGAACAATGAATTTATTTGTTGTGATTGATGATGTATTAATTACTCCTCCGCTTGGCGATACAATTTT
>JAYVZC010000404.1:0-2949 GCA_043783695.1 Bacteroidota bacterium | reverse complement strand
GATTGGGTGTAGATTTCTCCTTCATAAATAATTTTTAATTCGGAGTTGTAAGAATAATATAAGATATTATTTTTTGCAAAAAAATAATCGGGGATCCTAGAATCAATTTTTGTAAGTGTGCCGTCATAGAATATGAAAAAATTATCTTTGGAATCCACAAAGGAAACCATATCGTTTGAAACATAGTACTCTTTAATAATTTCCTTGCTAAGTATTTTAAATTCGCCATTATAAAAAACATTGAATGTATTTTTATATTCATCAACAAAAGCAACAATGTTGTGCGCACAGTTATAATCAGTAATTCGCGTATTATCTGTGTCGTATAGTTTGCCTTTGAAATAAATTTTTAAATTATAATTTAGATCATTAAAAGCCATAATGTTATTTCCTATTTTGAAATTATTAATTACGCTGGAGTTTGTGGCTGTAACAATTGTTTGTATTTGTCCATTTTCGTAGCACATATAATCCAAGCTTGGTAAGGCTTGCCAAATTACAAGAGAGTCGCTTGCAAAATATGAATCTGCATTTCTCGAAAGCATTTTTTTTTCTCCTTTTTCACAAATCATTAATCGCTGTTGCATTTTATATACCAATGCAGTTGGAGTGGATTGAACAGAATTAGGAATGTTCTCTTCTAGTATTTGTTTTTCTCCATTGTAATAGTATATGAAGCTTAATTTGGAATCTTCGTAAGAAATATAATTATTTCCAACTCTAATATCAGTAACAGGATTGTTTTCTAATTGTCTTTCTATTCCTTTGTCAAAAACATAAAAATTATTTGCGTAATCGTTATAATAGCCTAATCCATCTTGTGCAAACAAAATAGAGATTGGCGCAAACAGAAAAAAAGCAAGCAAACCTTTTTTCATGAATTAGAAATTTGGTTTTAAGAGATACTTAGAATAAAATTCATTAATAATGGCTACTGCTTCATCAGAACTATCAACTATTTTAAATAATTCTAAATCTTTTTCTCCTATATTATGTTCTTCGAGTAACATGGTTTGTTTTACCCAATTTAATAAACCTTCCCAATATTTTTTACCAACTAAAATAATTGGGAAATGAGCAACTTTATTTGTTTGAATTAAAGTTATGGCTTCAAACAATTCATCCAAGGTGCCAAATCCTCCAGGCATGGCAATAAATCCTTGAGAATATTTTAAGAAAATAGTTTTGCGAACGAAAAAATAATCGAAGTTTATGTTTTTGTCATTATCTACAAAAGGATTTGAGCTTTGTTCAAAAGGCAAAACAATATTTAATCCAACCGATTTGCCACCACCTGCTTTCGCACCTTTGTTTGCTGCTTCCATAATTCCAGGTCCGCCACCACTTATAATTCCATATCCTTCACGAGTTAATTTAAAAGCAATTTCCTCTGCTAATTTATAGTAAGGACTAGTTATTTTTGTACGAGCAGATCCAAAAATGGAAACGCAAGGACCAATACGACTCATTTTTTCGAATCCTTCAACGAACTCACTCATGATTTTAAATATTTGCCACGAGTCGGCCGCTTTAATATCATTCCAGTCTTTTGCTGCAAATGCTTTTCTTATTTTGTCTTCTTCTTGATTGGTCATGGTGCGGATAACGAATTTATACGAATTACGAATCTGTGTGTTTTCTATGTATTAAATAATAAACTCTTCGACTTTGTTTTGTTATTGATTGAGGCCGATGCATACAGATTGACAACGAATTTACATAATTGTTGTCATTTATTATTTTTTTCTTTTCTTTTCTTCTTTTCTTTTCTTTTCTTCTTTCTTTTCTACTTTCTTTTATTGTCTACTGTGAAAATTGCCTACTGCCTACTGGCCAATTGTCGACTTCTTTCAACGGTATTCCTCTTTCAGAAATTGTGCCGTATAACTAATCTTATTTTTGATGATCTCTTTTGGTGTGCCTATACATAAAATTTCTCCTCCGGCATTTCCGCCTTCTTTTCCAAGATCAATTATGTGGTCTGCCACTTTAATAATATCCATGTTGTGTTCAATTACCAAAACAGTATTTCCGCTATCAACTAATTTATATAATACTTCTAATAAAATCCGGATGTCTTCAAAATGCAAACCTGTTGTTGGTTCATCTAAAATGTAAAATGTATTTCCTGTGTCTCGTTTTGATAATTCGGTTGCTAATTTAACACGTTGAGCTTCTCCTCCCGAAAGTGTAGTGCTTTGTTGTCCAAGTGTAACATAGCCCAATCCAACATCCTGTAATGTTTTTATTCTTTGTATGATGGATGGAATACTTGTAAAAAATTCAACAGCATTGTCAATGGTCATATTTAAAACATCGCTGATTGATTTTCCTTTGAAGCGAATTTCCAATGTTTCTTTGTTATAACGTTTTCCATTGCAAGTTTCACAATTCACATAAACATCAGGCAAAAAATTCATTTCAATGGTTCTTAATCCAGCACCCTGACACGTTTCGCATCTTCCACCTTTTACGTTGAATGAAAATCTTCCCGGTTTATAGCCTCTAATTTTTGCTTCCGGAATTTCTGCAAACAATGTTCTGATATCAGAAAAAACATTCGTATAAGTTGCGGGATTGCTTCTTGGTGTTCGGCCAATTGGAGATTGGTCAATTTCAATTACTTTATCGATGTGCTCTAATCCTGAAATGGATTTATAGGGTAACGGTTTTTTTTCGGAGCGATAAAAGTGTTTGTTTAAAATAGGGTAAAGCGTTTCGTTGATGAGTGTGGATTTACCGCTTCCGGAAACTCCTGTTACACAAATTAATTTTCCTAATGGAAATTCTATGGAGATATCTTTCAAATTATTTCCTTTGGCTCCTTTTAGAACCAATGACTTGCCGTTTCCTTTCCTGACTTCTTTAGGAATTACAATTTCTTTAATACCATTAATATAATCAGAGGTAAGTGTGTGATATTTTAAAATTTCTTTTGGAGTTCCCTGA
>JAYVZC010000403.1:0-2959 GCA_043783695.1 Bacteroidota bacterium | reverse complement strand
TGCCTGCCTGCCGGTAGGCAGGCATCGGCATTAACCATTGTAAATTACAAAATATCCTTTGGACTCCTTATAATAACAATTGGTATTAAAGCACTAAGATATGAATAAGATTTATAAAAACAGATATATGTCTTATATAGTTTTATAGTAAAAGCAAAAATAAAACAGTAACAAATTAACCCATATTATGTCTACTATATCAGTGTTAATTTAGTGCTTCTTTTTGGGAATAAATACCCGAACCATCTTAATAAGCGGTTTAAATTTTTTGTAAAAAAACGTCACGAATTCATAATACTTTGAATAGTTAGGATAATCTGTATGTTTTTTTACCGGAAGCAACATCAGTTTCTCAAATTCATCTGCTGTTAGTCCCAGTTTTTTTATAACATATTCTTTGTCTCCTCTTAATTGATTGTCGTCATTTAATACCTTTCCTATTTCCTGCTTTGCTGCCTCACGGGTTAATTGCCCTGAACCTATCATGGAAGACAAATGCTGTTTTCTTTTATCTATCTTAAATTTTACGGGCAAAATATATGATTGATAAAATTTCGTAAAAATAGATTCGTAATGTTTTCCACCGTAATCTTTCCAATCGTAATCTCGTTTTAACAACTCTTTAGCTTCTGCTTTATTAAAATCCAGATAATTTAAAATTTCAATAGTTTCTATTTTTAAAATAGTGTAATAATAAAATTTCTTTAAAAAACTGAAGTGTGGAAATGTTTTAATTTTAACTGTTCCAAATTGCTTATGAATGCTTTTAATATTTAGCCAATCATGTTTATCATGAATCCAATGCTTAGGGAAAGACCAACTTTCAGTAGCTAAATTCCCTCCGCTTATAATGTATTTAATCCCATTTTTTCTTGCCAATTCATTGGTTACAGCTATAATTGCGTGATCGGTGACCATTTCAATATCAACTACTGAAGCTTTAATGAGAGAAAGCTGAATATCTTTAAATTCCTCCCAATTAACAACATAAGTATAGAGATCTATATTTAGTTTTTTTACAATATTCTCAATATTTTTGACTGCCAGTTCAGAGTTCCAACCATTATCGAAATGGATGACCAATGGTCGTAAGCCTAATTTTTTAACAACATAATATGCTACGTATGAACTATCAACCCCGCCACTTAAACCAATAATGCAATCGTATTCCTGATGTTTTCCAACAATTTTTATTTTCTCTACAATTTCATTTAATCGTTTTTTGCCTTCCTCTCCTTTAAATACATATTCAGCAACCATTTGCTGGTATGCCCTGCAATGATTACATACACCAGTATCGTCAAAACTAATTAAAGGGTCATCGCTTGTATCTAAAATACATTTTGCGCACTCTTTATAATGTGTAATCATAATAATGAATATTATTTGCAATTAAAAATTTGATTCGGGGAAGTATCCGAATGTACTAGCAAACCAGTAATGAACCACTAGTGTAAAGTCTAACATTTTATTTTTTGCGCAAGGTAGAATTTAAACCCATAAAGGATTTATACAAATTTCTAATTTTTCTTACATCAGAAAAATTAGTCAAACTCTTCATTAATATACAGATAATTTTTTCTGAAAACTGTATTACTATAGAACTACGCACAATTAATATTAGAATTTATTACTAAAAGTTTCTTTTAACTCCTCTTGCGAAGGAAAGTTAATTAATACCGCACGATGCTTTCCGTGAAATGCAAATAAGCTTCCTGCTGCAACAGCAGAGGCTCCATTATTAACCGCTTTTAGAAAATCTTCCATTTTACCGGCACCACCACAAGCAATAACCGGTATTGATATGTTTTGTGAAACATATTGAATCAATTCCGTGTCATATCCGGTGAAGGTTCCATCTCTGTCAATAGAGTTTAACAAAATTTCACCCGCACCCCTGTTTTCCATTTCTTTAGCATATCCTAAAGGATCCTTTTTCGTATTCACTTTTCCACTGTGAGTAAAAACTGTATATTTCCCTAACCAATTCTTTTTTACATCTATACTAACAACCACACTTTGACTACCAAAAACATTAGCAGCATCAGTAATTAAGCTATTTTTAGAGTTTGCGGCAGAATTTATCGCCACTTTTTCAACTCCGCTATTAATTATTTTTTTTATTTCATCAATCGTTGTTATTCCGCCACCATAACACATAGGCATAAAACATTCACTCGCTAACTCTGTTATTAATTTATAAGACGGATTTTTCTCTTCAATGGTTGGAGACATGTCAACAATTATTATTTCGTCTACCTCCTTTTCATTAAATATTTTAACCGCATTTATAGGATCACCTATGTATGTTGCCTTATTAAATTTTATCGTTTTGATTAACTTATTATTATTGATAAGCAGTATTGGAATAACTCTGATTCTTATCATCTTAATATAAGTTTATAAAATTCTCAAATAGCTTAAGTCCGTATTTATGGCTTTTTTCAGGATGGAATTGAACACCAACTATATTATCTTTTTCAATAGCTGAAACATATTGGTAACCATATTCTGTTTCCGCTAATATATCATGCGAATCGTTGCATTTTAGATGGAATGAATGAACAAAATAAAATCGTGGATTATCGCCAATATCTTTAAATAACTTACTCGGCTTGCAAATGTTCAATTCATTCCAACCCATCGCAGGAATTTTTAGTTTGGAATCATCGAGCTTGAATTTTATTAATTCCGCATCGAGCCACCCTAAACCTAGTAAAGAACCTTCTTCACTTTTTTTTGCAAATAGCTGCATCCCCAAACAAATTCCCAAAACAGGTGTTTTTTGTACGAGAACTTTTTGATTTAAAAGAGAAACGAAATTATGCTTTTCCATATTGATCATTCCTGCATCAAAAGCTCCAACTCCCGGCAAAATTAATTTATCAGCACTTTCTATATCATTCTTATTAGATGAGATTATAGCTTCTACGCCAATTTTTTTAAACATATTTAAAAT
>JAYVZC010000402.1:0-2962 GCA_043783695.1 Bacteroidota bacterium | reverse complement strand
CCGTGTATTTCCTGACGACCTGGAATACTTACTTTTCCATCTTTAATATTTTCAGCAAAACCTTGTGAAGCAATGTTGTTGAAATAGGTATCAATATCATAATCCAAACTATAATCCTGCATGGTTTTTTTCTTCTCATCAATTACCATTGCATAAATATCTTTTTCTATATTTTGATATTGCATGGAAGCATCTTTATGTAAATCGGTGCAAGGTTGAAGATAATCAGGAATTGACATAGAGTATCTATTATTCACTTTCACTTCAGTAAATACTGTTTCATGTTTGCAGGATGAAAATGCAATTGGAATAATAAGTAAAAGAATGTAGCGGTTAAACATTGTCTGTTTTTTTAGATAAGCAAAGTACAGAAAAAAAATTGTTAAATAAAAGGATTCAGAAAGATTGTTTTACGAGATCGATTTCAGTTCTTTTTCAATATCTTCAATAGTTTTAAATGTTAATTGATTTATTTCATCAAATAAAACAGTTAGTTCCCCTCTTTTGCTTTCTATAAGTACATCTTGTTCTATAGTTTCGAGCAACTGTTTTAACTTAATAGCACCTATTAGGGCAATCGGGCTTTTCATTTTATGTGCTTGTTTGCGAATGCCATCCCAATTTTTTTTCGCTATAAACCCATTTAATTCTTTCAAATAAATGGGCATTTCGGTGATATAGCTTTCAAAAATTTCTTTTAAATAGTTTTTATCTCCTTCCGCTCGTTTTCTTAATATAGTGAGGTCAATGAATTTGCTAGTTGCAATTTTTAATTCTTGAGGGATAAGTTGGATAATTTTATTGAATAAATCAGCGGGATTAAATGGCTTAGAAATATAATCATTCATTCCGGCAGCAATACAATTTTCTTCTTCACCAATTAATATAGAAGCAGTCATGGCAATTATTGGAGTGTTGCAAATTGGTGAAGGCAATTTTTCTCTAATAAATTTTGTTGCTTCCAATCCATCCATTTCTGGCATGGCAATATCCATTAAAATTAAATGGATAGTTGATGATTTTAATTGCTCTATAGCCGATTGGGCATCATCAGCAACACATACATTTGCATTCCATTTTTTTAATGTGAGTGCCGCTACACGCTGATTTACTCTATTATCATCAACAACTAAAATATTAATTTTGGATAGGTTTACATTTTGATTGAAAGGGTCAGAGAAAATTGGTTCTTTTATTTCTTTAGCTTTCTTTTTTGTTTTTACAAAGTCGAGTACAAAAACAAATGTAGACCCTTCATTTACTTTACTGCTTACTGATATTGTTCCTCCTTGTTGTTCTATAATTTGTTTTGCAATAGTCAAGCCTAAGCCCGTCCCACCATATTTTCTAGTTGTAGTAGCATTTACTTGTGTAAAACTTTCAAATATTATATCCAGTTTATTATTGGGAATTCCAATGCCGGTATCTTGCACAGAAAATAATACGCGAATTTTTTTGCCATCGTCTTTAAGTAATTTTGCATTAATTTTCACTTCCCCCCTTTCTGTAAATTTGATAGCATTACCTGCAAGATTTAATAAAACTTGATTTAGTCGCACAGGGTCACCCAATAAAACCGAAGGAATTTTTTGATCAATGCTGGAAATTAACTTAATATTTTTTTCAGTAGAACGATATTGCAAAGTAAAAGCTAAAGTTTTGAATAAATCCGAAAGATTATAAGGAATCATTTCAAAAGCCATTTTGCCAGCTTTAATTTTTGAAAGATCTAGCAAATCATTAATGATTACCATTAAATTGTTAGATGATTCCTTTATTGCTAAAGCGTATTCAAGTTGCTCGTTACTTAATTTACTGTCTAGTAACTGACTGGTCATTCCAATGATTCCATTCATAGGAGTCCGAATTTCATGACTAGTATTCGCCAAAAATTGTTCTTGCATTTCTTTTGCTAATACTGCTGTTTCTTTTGCTTTTATTATAATTGATTCTGCTTTTTGTTTTTCTCGGTAGCGATAATAAATAATAACTAACAAAATTAAAATCGCAACAATTACAACTATCAAAAATTTCCGCTCCGTTGTTTGTGCTTTTATTTTCTCTTGTTGAATTTCAGTATTTTTTTTAAGCATTTCAATTTCCTGACTTTGTCTTTGGAACTCAAATTCTGTTTGCAAGCGGGCAATATTAATTGCAGAATTTTCGTTGAGGATACTATCCTTATACTGTGAATACAGTCTGTGACAATCGAGTGATTTTTTATATTCATTTTTTGAATCATAAATTTTCGATAAAAATTCATAGTTGTCTCTTAAATTAGAAACCAATTTTTGTTCTTTCGCTAACTCAACACTCTTATTAATATGAACAATTGCTTGGTCGTAATTTTTTAATGAAAAGTATGTGTTCCCTATATGTTGGTGAGTATTTTGTATCCAATTTTTATCCCCACATTCTTCATATTTGCGTAGTGCTTCTTCGTAAAAATGGAGCGCTTTAAAGGGTTTGTTCAGTTTCTCATACGCTTCGCCAATGTTTAAAAAGCTTAAACCCTCCAATTGTTTAAGGTTGTTTTTGCGCGACAATTTTAATCCTCTTAACGAATTATCTAGCGAATAAAATAAGTAATTTTTGTTTTTTGTTTTACCTCCTAGAATAATATACGCATCGGCCATATTCACATAGGAGTTAATGATTTTGTTTTTGTCATTAACTTGAATAGCAATCTTAAAAGCTTGGGTGTATATTTTTATAGCTTTAAAATAATAGTTGGTATCATTCAATGCATTCCCAATATCCATATTACGATTTCCAATTCTGTTTAATCCTATTATACTCTTGTCGTATGCTTTTATTTGATAATATAAGTCGTATGCTTTTTGATAACTATCAATAGCTTTTTGATTGTTTTTTAAAGTCGAATAAATATTCCCCATATTTAAAAAACAGCTTGCTATTGCGCTTTTGTCTTTCGCCTTTTGTGCCAGCGTGAGTGCATCTC